>CAZLIW010000007.1:0-20493 GCA_964559325.1 uncultured Halanaerobium sp.
TCAACCCACATATCTGCAAGTTCTTTATCTGTATATTCTTTTTTATCAGGTTTAGCAAAATTCCAGGCATTTCTCCACTGCATCTGTGCTTTAGATACTTTTCTGTTTTTCTGCATTCTGTCTATTTCTGCTTTTTTTTCTTTACTTACCAGATGTTCCATAGGTGATTCTTTAACTGGAAAATGAGCATGTGAATCTATAATTTTAATACCTGCATACATTTTTATCACTATCCTTTCAGGCCTGTTAAGGCAATACCTTCAACAATCTGTTTCTGGAAAATGAGAAAAACAATTAAAACAGGTATTGTTGCAACTGAAGCTCCTGTCATAACCATCTCCCATTCTGTTTGAAATTCACCGGAAAAAAATGCAAGTCCAACCGGAAGTGTATATATGGAATTATCACTGGAAACAATTAATGGCCACAGAAATGCATTCCAGTTTCCTAAAAAGGTAAAGATAGCCAGAGCAGAAATTGCCGGTTTAACTAATGGCATTGCAATTTTATACCATATCTGAAATTCATTTAAACCATCAATTCTACCTGCATCAATAAGATCATCAGGAACACTCTCAAAAAACTGCCGCATTAAAAAGGTCCCAAAACCTGTCATTATTCCCGGAAACATAATACCCCAGTAAGTATTTATCCACCCGAGCTCACGGGACATATTATACCAGGGTATTACAAGCATTTCAGTTGGAATCATCATCGTTGACAGGATTAAAATAAAAATTATTTTTTTACCTGGAAAATCAAATTTACATAATGTATATCCAACAAGTGAATCAAAAAATAAAACTGATGCTGTAACTGCAAATGCAACTACAAAAGAATTTAAAAACCAGCGCGGAAAATTACTTGCCGAAATAAGTCGTGTATAGTTATTTAATGTAGGCTGATCTGGAATAATAGAAAGGCTAAATACATTCCAGGGCTGTTTAAAAGATGTAGATACCATCCATATAAAGGGAAAAATCATCATGATTCCACCAATTGT
Source organism: uncultured Halanaerobium sp. (assembly GCA_964559325.1). Lineage (GTDB taxonomy): Bacteria > Bacillota > Halanaerobiia > Halanaerobiales > Halanaerobiaceae > QPJE01. The sequence continues at coordinate 1,004 of CAZLIW010000007.1, forward strand.
AAGTAAGATATAAGCTACAATATGTTTTTCTTTAATAAATTTAATCATTTTTGTTCAACACCTTCAGCTGAAATAGTGTGATAATAAATATAATAGCAAAAAGTACAACTGTCATTGCGGCTGCATAGCCCATTTCAAATCGTCGGAAAGCACTGTTATATATATATAAAACAAGTGGTTTTGTGGAATTAAGCGGGCCACCTTCCCCCTGATATGTCATATTGTAAACCTGGGTAAATATTCTTAAGTAACGTATTGAACCAGTAACAACCAGAAATATAATAGTTGGGCGGAGAAGAGGAATAGTGATGTTAAATAATTTCTGCATATTGCTGGCCCCATCAATATCTGCTGCTTCATACAGATACTGCGGTATCCCTTTTAACCCTGCCAGAAAAATTATTATCTGAAATCCCATCTGTACCCAGATGGTTGGTGCAAGGATCGAAGGCAGTGCCTGAGTTGTTGAATTTAAAAATGGCTGCTGAGCAATTCCTGCCTGAGAAAGCATATTATTAATAAAGCCCATCGGCACAGGCTGATATAGCCATCTCCATACCCAGGAAACTGCAACAAGTGAAGTTAAATATGGTATAAAATATAATGTTCTGTATATGCTGACACCTTTAGTTAATTTATTAATATTATAGGCAATAACAAAACTCAAAAATAAATTAATCGGAAGACCATAAATAACATACTCAAGTGTATTTCCAAGTGTCTTCCAGAATACTTTATCAGAAAAAAGTTCTCTGTAATTTGCAAGTCCAATAAAATTTTTGTTTGCCGAAACAATATCCCAGTCTGTCAGTGAAATATAAAAGGAATTAAATGTAGGGTAAAAACGCACACCAATATAAAAAAGCAGTGGAACAATTAAAAAAACATATCCCCAGACTGCCTGTTTCTGCTTTATTGACAGTTTTTCAAAAAATTCTTTAAACACTAAATCACCCCATAACTTAAAAATGGGAGGAGGAAATCCCCCTCCCACAAAAGTTTCTAATTATTATTTACTATCTGCTTTTTCGTAGTATTCATCTAATACTTTTTGCTCTGTTTCTGCTGCTTCATCTACTGCCTCTTTAATAGATGCATCTTCTAACATAACCCTGTCAAAAGCATCTATCCATACCTGACGCTGTGACACTTCGTCAACAAAATAAGTTGCATGTGCATAGTCAAGCCCTTTAATAAATGGTCCATATTTAGGATCATTAATATTTTCATCAGTAAATGCTGCAGATGGTTTTGCAGGCAGTTCTCCTACATTTTCCAGCCACAATTCCATTGCTTTATCTGAAGTTAAGAATTTTAGAAATTCAATTGAAGCTTCAAGCTCTTTTCCTTCTGTAAAACTTGTAATTCCATTTGCCCAGAAAGATGCAAAGTTAGACTGTACTCCATTGCCGCTTGGAAGTTCAGCTACAGCATAATCAAGTCCATTGACTTTATCCAGAGTACCTAGCCTAAATGAACCATCAACAGTCATTCCAAGACGCTGAGCTTTAAATGCTGTAACATCATCAGTCATAAAGTCAACTTCTCCAACTTTATGCTTTTGAGCTAAATCCATATAAAATCCAAAAGCATCATATCCTGGCTTAGAATCATAAAGAACTTCTCTATTATCATCACTATATGGCTGTCCACCAAACTGACGAATCAGAACCTCTCTAACCCAGTGGTGATTCTGACCTCTCAAAGAAGTATGAAAACCTGACTGAAGCAAATTACCAGCACTATCTCTTTTTGTAAGTTTATTTGCATATTCTACAAATTCATCCAAATTTTTAGGAGGCTGTTCCGGATCCAGACCAGCTTCTTCAAATAACCTTTTGTTGTAAATAAGAGCCAAAGAACGAACTGCAGTTGGTAATGCATAATAGTGGTCTTTAATCTTGGCTGCAGAAACAAGAGAAAAGAATTCTTCTTCAATATCTGCTGGTGCAAAATCAGAATGAGGAAGAGGCTTTAAGTATCCAGAATTAATATAAAGCGGAAGCCATCCATAATAAAGATTAATTATGTTTGGACCTGTGCCTGAAGGTACAGAGGCTGCAACCTTTGTATTGTAATTTTCATAAGGAAATGTTTCATGTTTGATTTCAATATCTGGATTCTCTTCTTCGAACATATCAATTAACTGATCAATAGTCTCTTTCTTAGTTTCATAAAAATACTGCCAGTAAGTAATTTCTACCTTCTCCGCTGCTGCAGAAAGAGTAAACCCAAAAGCCAGTGTTAAAACTAGTAATAACATTAAAAATCTTTTCATTATCCACCCTCCATCATTTTATTTTGACTTGACATAATTATTATACAATTTTGAATTTACTTTTGTCAAGACTTTTAAAAATTAATTTAATAATTAAATTTTCTGCTTCCATTTGTCAAAAACAAAGGCTGCAGCTGCTTTAAGCTGAAATTCGCATTTTCTGGTTGATGTTTTAACTTCAAGATCTTCTACAATATTAGCAAAAGTGATTTGAGAAAGGTCTTTTTTAAGATCATCAAAAAAACTGCTGTCAAAAATATTAAATCGCCCACCTATTATTAACAGCTCTGGATCAAATATATTCACTAAATTAGATATTCCAATTACTGTATATCTATACACTTCTTCTATTATGTTATTTGCAAGATAATCATTTTTACCTGCTGCAAGCATGATATCTTCAAAATTATATGGTCCTTCTTTAATATCCTGAATTATGCTCTCTTCACCTTTTTCAATGCGTTCATTAAAGGTGTTTTCCAGTTCTGGTATAGAAGCTATAGATTCCAGGCAGCCCACACCACCACAGACACATTTCTTTCCACTTGCCTTTACTTTAATATGTCCTATTTCTCCTGCATTTCCATGACCGCCACGATACAGCTGATTATTGATGATTATTCCTCCACCAATACCTTCTCCCATAAATATATAGACTATGTTGTTGTAATTTTGAGCAATGCCATAACTCCATTCATAATAAGCAGCAAGGTTTGCATCATTTTCCAGATAAACAGGAAGCATAAATTTTTTTTGAAAAGCTTTCTTTACCCCCTTTCTTTCTATTATTTTTGTTATTGCATCAATAACTTCATCTTCCTGTTCTTTATATATTCCGGGAATAGATAGTCCAAGACCAACTATTTTTTCATATTTAATTTCCTTTTTATCAAGTTTAGATATAATAACTTTATAAAGATTATCAAGCAGATCCTGAAAATCAATATTTGCCAGAGATATTTCTGCTTTAAACTGCAGTTCAAAATTAAGATCAAACAAAGCATAAAAAAGCTTTTTCTCTTCTATCTCCACAGAAATTATATATTTGTTTTCTCCATTGAATTCAAGTAATTTGGGCCTTCTCCCTCCAGATGATTCGGAAAAACCAGTTTCTATAACCAGCCCCTGATTCATAAGCTCTTTTACAATCGTAAAGATAGTTGTATGTGATACATTCAATTTATTTGTTAGTTCAGCTCTTGAAATAGGTTGATTATCTATTATCTCGTTTAATATTAAAAATTGATTGTTTTTTTTCAATGTTTTTGTGTTACTAATTTTCATTTAAACACCTCTTTTCGTCTGTACTTATATTTTATCAAGTACTAACACTTTTTTCAAGAGCTTTAATAAGTTTATTTTTTTATTTTCCCCCATCTATAATATTTAATCCAATTCCATCTGTGAATATATTATACCACCTATAACAGCTGTAACTGGTGCTACTAATATTAAGCCAAAACTTCCAACCAGTGTATTTAAAATTTCTGCTGCTACAAATCTCAGGTTTAAGATATTAATTGTTGGAGTACCCTGTGCTACTAAAAGAAGCAGTAGTGTTGTATAGCTTCCAGAATATGCAAGCAATAATGTTGTAGTCATTGTTCCAATAACAGCTCTTCCAACAGTAAATCCAGATTTAATATGTGTCCATAATTTAATATCTTTCCTATTTGATTTTATTTCTGCCATAGAGGCTGAAATATCCATCGCTATATCCATTACAGCTCCAGCACTTGCAATAAATATTCCCGCAATAAATATTGAGGTTAGATCTAAATGCTCATAACCTGCGTAAAGTAATGTTTCGGAAAATTCCTTAACTGCTCCCTCTATTTTCATTAAATTAGCAAAGTAGATAGCGAAAAAAGCAGTTAAGGCTATCCCAGTCATTGAACCTAAATATGCGACCAAACCTCTCAGTGAAACACCACCTATTAAAAATATGATCGCAAATGTAATTGTACTGACTGCTCCAAACGCTATTAATATCGGATTCCAGCCTGCTAAAAATGCCGGCAGAAGTATTCTCCAGATTACTACACCTGTAAAAACAAACGAAAGTGCTGCTTTAAGACCTGTTAATCCTGCAAATAAGATTAAAAGCAGAGCAAATACAATCAGTAAAATGATTTCTATCTCAATTCTATAGTGATCTACGGCCGTTGCTCCAACAATCTCCCTCTGATTATTTAACCTTATTGTAACTAGAACTTTATCTCCTTTATTGAAAATGCTGTCTAACTGCATGGCACCTGAGAGATAATTTATTACTTTTGTATTTTCTCCTTCAAACGTTCCATCTAATATTTTTGCTATAAAATACTGTTCACCTGTTTTGACCAAACCTGATTCTAATAGATTCTTATTATCTACTTCCAAAACTTCTGCTTTAACGCGCATAGAATTGTTACTTTTGGCCAGCTCAGGTATATCTGCTCTTGAGCCTAAAATAAATCTCTTTAATGGCAATACGAAAAGAAGAATAATGGCTAATACAACAAAAAAAATTAATATTAGATCACTTATTTTAAAATAATGTGTCTTTTGAAGATTATTCCAGTTCAATTTTAACAATTTTTAACAGCTCCTTTTTAAAATATTTATTAATTACGAATAAATATCCCGCAAATATTTGCGGGATATTATTGTTAAATTATTATGTTTTTAAAATACTCATCTGATTTATTCTAATTATCTTAAATTATCTTATAAGTTTATTGCCTGAATTAATTTATTGAAAATATCTGTATTATCATAATACCCATCAAATAAATCATAGCCCTGACCTAAGGCATAAATTGGCGCAGGAACTCCAGTATGTTTATAACTTCCCCAACTTACTCCAGCTCTATTATTAAGAACATGAGTTAATGTTACTGTAAGTGGTTCATAACCTCCATACAATATATAAGTTTCTTCATCATTTGCTTTTTCTTTTTTACCATTGATTGATCTTGCAAAAGCTCCTTCTAATAATTCTCTTTCTCTTTCACTCCAATTACTTAAACCAAAATATTTTTCTATTTCATCTTCTAGATCTTTAAGCTCTGCATTATCTACACTTATTTTTTCTTTATATGGTTTTAACACATTGTGATCAAACCATTCAAAAGAAGCTTTCTGGCTGGCAAATACATCAAATGCTGTTTCATAACCTGTTCCAGCCCAACCAAGAGTCAAACCACCACATTCATGGTCACCAGTAACAACGATCAGTGTTTCTGTTGGATGCGCATCGTAGAATCTAACTGCTTCTGCTACTGCTCTATCAAAAGCAATCGTATCATATATATTTGTTACAGCATCATTAGCATGACCTGCCCAGTCAATCTTTCCACCTTCTACCATCATAAAAAATCCATCTGGATTATCTAATAGTTCAATACCTTTTCTTGTAAAGGCTGCAAGATCAAGCTCTTCTTGAGAACGATCAATTTCATAATTGAAAGCTCCACCAGCAAATCCCTTTTGATATGCAAAAACTTTTTTAGAAGCTTTTTTTAATTCACTAAATTCTTGAGAATTTTCTCCTGCATTTATTGTTAACCATCCTTTTTGCGACATTATTTCGGGGACTGCGGCTTCTCCATCTGGTGTACGGTCAACTCTCGGCATACCTCCAGCAATGTAATCAAAATTACTTTCTGCCATCTGCTGTCCTATTTTGTAGTATTCACCTCTATTTGGAACATGAGCATAATAGGCAGCTGGTGTTGCATGGTCAATAGTAACTGAAGATACAATACCGACTTTCATACCTGCTTCTTTAGCAAGTTCTGCTATTGATTTAACAGATTTTGAATTAGAATCAACTCCAACATAACCTATATTTGTCTTTACACCAGAAGCCATTGCAGTAGCCGATGCTGCACTTCCCGTTATAAAGCGGTCATTAGCATATGTAGTCTGCATACCCTGACCCGGAAAAGAAGTAAAGCTCAGCTGCTTTTGACCAATTTCACCTTCCTGTGAAGCAAGAAAAGCCTCTGCTGCTGCAACCTGTGGATTTGCCATACCATCACCGACAAACATAAAGACATATTTTGCAGATGAAGCAAGTGCTGCAGATGCTGTGATAAAAACAAATATTGACATTAAAATAGAAGTAAAAATAACTGATCTTTTTCTCAATTTCATTACTTAAATTTCCCCCTTCAAATTTTATATTAACTAAGCTCATCTACAATTCTAACCTATCTTTATGAAATTAAGATTACAAAAAAATAAAATCCATGTTAAATTTAAAAAGCCCCCTATTTTAAAGAGGGCTAAATATAATTAGTTATTATAATGAATTAAAAGAGAGATTTGATGTTAATATACTTCAAATTCTATATTTTTCATATCTTTTTTTAAAAAAGCTGCAATTTCTTCCAGCCTTTTACTGGAGATCTTTTTAATATCTGAAATCACACCAGGTCTATCAAGGGTATTTAATTGAACTTTTTCTGGATTAATTTTTTTAATAGTATTTTTAAATAGCTGCAGTTCTCCTTTGTTATCATTAATTCCAGGCACAAGAAAAATTTCCAGCCACATTTTACCCTTCTGTTCTTTCCGTAGGGAAATAATATTTTCAATTACTTCTTTAATATCAATATCCAGATGTGGTCTATCAATTTTTGCAAAAGCTTCAACTGAAACTCCATCAAGAGAAGGAACAATCAAATCAAAATCTTTTATTTCTTCTCTGACTTCTCTTTTTAAAAGGGTACTGTTTGTCAGCAGAGCTGTCTTATACTGAGGAAAATTATTTTTAATAAATTTTAATATTTTCCCCAGATTGCTGTGTAAAGTTGGCTCTCCAGAGCCAGAAAATGTTATATAATCTAATTCTGGTTTTTCTTTTAAGTAGTTTGACAATTCTTTTAAAATTTCTTCTGTGTCTACATATTCTTTTCTTTCTAAAGTCAGCTCCTTTGTTGCACCACATTCACAGTAAATACAATCTAAACTACAGATATTATAGGGAAATAAATCAACTCCCAGTGAGAGGCCCAATCTACGGGAATTAACGGGGCCATATAAATGTTTATATTTCATTTTCTTCTCCTTTCTTATTTTAAATATATTTGCATTACTTAATAATCATTATATCATATTATATTACTAGTCTTTACCATTTTCAACAAAACCCTTTTTAGAAATATATTCGTATATTTATCTCTAAAAAGGGTGGCTATATGTCTGCTAATCTATTATGTTTTTATATATTCAATATTATTTTATTTCTGCTTCCATTTTTTCTAATGCCTGTTTTAAATCTGCCAGAATATCTTCTATATTTTCAACTCCAACTGAAAGTCTTACCTGTCCTTCATGAATTCCAACAGCTGCTCTTTCTTCTGAAGTCATATCAAAATGACTCATTGAAGGTGAATGCTGAATTAAAGAATCTACATTACCCAAACTTGTAGCAAGATTAATAACTTCCACACTGTTCATTAATGCTTTACCTGCTTCAAATCCATCTTTAAGATCAAAACTGATCATACCCCCAAAACCATTCATCTGCTTTTTAGCAAGTTCATGCTGAGGATGTTCTTTTAACCCTGGATAATATACTTTTTCTACTGCAGGATGTTCATTTAAATACTCAGCAGCTTTTTGAGCATTTTCACAGTGCCGCTCCATTCTAAGCTCCAGAGTTTTCATTCCCTGCATAACCAGCCAGGCATCAAATGGCGAAATAACTGCACCAAATGTCTGCAGCTGCGGCATTCTGGCTTTTCTAATAAATCCCTTAGATCCAACAATAACTCCTGCTACAACATTTCCATGGCCGCTTAGATATTTAGTAGCACTGTGTACAACTACATCTGCTCCTAAATCCAGAGGATTCTGCAGATATGGAGAAGCAAAAGTACTATCAACAATTACTTTTACATCATTTTTATGTGCCACTTCCGATATTTTCTTGATATCACTAATCCGCAATATTGGGTTGGCAGGTGTTTCAATATAAATTGCTTTTGTATTTGGCTGAATTGCTTTTTCTACAGCATTTACATCAGAAGTGTCAACCAGAGTAACTTCAACACCATAATCTCTTAAAACCTGTTCAATCAAAGCAAAAGTACAGCCATAAAGAACATCACCTGCAATAATATGGTCTCCACCTTTCACAAGCGTCATAATTGCAGTTGAAATCGCTGCCATCCCGGATCCAACAGCAAGACCGGCTTCTCCATTTTCCAGTTTAGCTACTTTATTTGCCAGTTCCGCTTCAGATGGACTGCGGAAACGTGTATATGTAAATCCTGCTTCCTGATCCTGATTTAACCTGATTGCTTCGTCAACATTTTCTAAAACAAATGTAGATGTCTGATATATTGGACTTGCATGTGCACCAGTCCTTGGATCATGTTCCTGCCCTACATGTATTGCTCTTGTTCCAAAACCTAATTTTCTGCCTGTCATTTTTATTGCCTCCCTGTAATTTAAAGTAAATTTAATATATTTTTTATTGATTATAAACTGTTTACTGTAAACTGTCGACAGTCTATAATAATATAGTTCTTTATTATAATAGCTATTCCTTCTTTTTTTAAAATTTTTTTAAAATTTTTTTGAAAGGGGGAGATTATATCCTTCAATATGACCTTTTAATGCTTTTTTGCATTTATCTGCATTTCCAGTCTTTAAATAAGAAATGATATCATAGTGGGTTTCAGCAGTATTTTTTAAATCTCCAGTTAATTCTGTATCAAATAACATTGCAAACTGAAGCTGTATATAAAGATCAAAAAGAATCTTTACTCTGCGGGGACTATTGGCTTTTTTCCAGATATATCTGTGAAAACTTAAGTCTTTTCCATTTATCTTAAACATCTTATCAGTATAATCAAGCTCTGATTCTGCAATTTCTATCATCTCATCTACTATTTTCTCTAAATACTTAAAATCTTCTTCTAACAGTTTTTCCTCTTCTATTATCTTATCAATCAAGCTGTTTTCAAGAGACAGTCTAATACTATAAATCTCTTTAATATCCTCTATAGTTAGTTCTACTACATAACTTCCTTTACGCGGAATTTGCTTTACCAGTCCGTGGCTCTCCAGTTCTTTAATACCTTCTCTAATTGGTGCTCTACTTATATTCAGCTCTTCTGCAACTTTTACTTCATTAATTCTATCTCCAGCCTTATATTCTCCAGTTAATATTTTACTTTTTAAATACTCCACTGCTACATCTTTTAAACTTTGCTTTAAATAATTAGGATCTACAGACATGGGCCACCTCCATTAATTATAAATTCAAAAATATAAAATGATATTCTGTCGTCTGTCGACTGTTTTCATAATTCAACAATTATTTTGCAAATCCTTTTTTATAAAGCTATTTTATAGAAAAAATTAAAGAAAAATTATTTTTCAAGACAGTAAAATCTAATTATTTGTTCTGCAGCCTCTTCCAGCAATATATCTGCCTGCTCAACTGCATTTTTTAGACTAATTGGTTCTTTTAAAATACTGAATACTGCAGAAATTCCGCGCTGATTTAACTCTTTATAACCTTCACCCAGTGATCCAGCAGCAGCTATTACATTTACTCCGCTTTTATTTGCTCTCTTTGCTGCACCATAGGCTGCTTTACCGAAAATTGTCTGGCTGTCTATTTTGCCCTCACCTGTAATTAATAAATCTGCATCACTGAGATAACTGTCAAAGTTAACAGTGTCTAATACAATTTCTATTCCTGGCTTTAGCTTAGCATTCATAAATGCTGCCAGTCCTCCCCCCAGTCCACCTGCAGCTCCACTACCGGAAATTTTTTGAACATCACATTCCAGTTCATTCTTAATAACATCAGCAAATTTTTTCATATTTTCATCCAGAATTTCTACCATCTTCTTATCTGCTCCTTTTTGAGGTGCATAAACATATGCAGCACCATTTTCGCCATAAAAAGGATTATCAACATCACAGGCGGTTATTATCTTAATCCCCTTTAAATTCTCTTTTAGCTCAGTTAAATCTATATTTTTTATTTTTGAAAGATTTTTTCCTCCAAAATCTATTTCTTTTCCCTCTTGATCTAAAAAATGTCCACCCAGAGCCTGGGCCAGCCCAACTCCAGCATCATTTGTCGCACTTCCACCGATAGCAACAATCAATTTCTCCGCTCCCTTTTTAACCGCATCAGCAATTAATTCTCCTGTACCAAAAGTTGTTGTCAGCAGAGGATTTTGTTCTTCAGTACTCAGAAGAGTAATCCCGGAAGCTTCTGCCATTTCTATAACAGCAGTTCCATTATCAAGCAGACCATAATTTGCTGAAATTTTTCTGCCCAGAGGATCATTCACTTCTACTGAATTTATTTTGCCACCAACTGTATCAACAAGTGCCTGCATTGTTCCTTCACCACCGTCTGCCAGTGGTATCTTAATAGTTTCAATACCGGCATCATAATTTTTTATTCCTCTTTCAACAGCTTCAGCAGCTTCCAGAGCAGTTAAGGAACCTTTAAAAGAATCAGGAGCTATCAATACCTTCAAAATAAAACACCACCATTCCCGAGCTTTTAGCTTTTGAATTTATCAAAACAATCTTAAGAGAACTTTAAAAAATTCACTTCAAGGTATGAGAAACATCAAATATCTTCCAGGCTCGTTTAGTCCATATAGTTTACAAGATTTGCTTTTTTATCAATAAAAGTCTCTATCAAACTTTTTTTGGCTGTCAGCAGTGTTGTCACACCCGGTCCATGCCCCATTTTTATACAGTCACTATGAATAACAACACCAATACTTCCTGCACCTCGTTTATATTCCCTGCCAAAAGTATTATCACAATTCTTTAAATATACTATATCTCCCAGACGGAGTTTATCAATTCCCAGTTCTTTTATCAGTTCACTATCCCCTGTGGTAATATCATAATCTCCTCTACCGGCAGAAGCAGCACCTATACCGGATCCCATTATTTCTCCAGGTATTTCTGCAGCAACACCTATTTTTAATTTGCCATCTTCTTCTTTAATATTTAATTTTTTCAATAAAACCGGATCAATATTAAAGACTTTTATCTCGGGATAATCTGCAAGCTTTATTCCCTGTCCATATGCCTTAATAAGTATCTCATCACCAATCTTCATTTTTTCCAGGTCTTCAGCTTCAAAATATATCAACACATGATCAATCCCTCCATGTGTTCCAGTTACAAATCCTTCTGCACCTTCAGCCTGACCACTTACAACTCTGGCCTTATTTCCAATACAGGCCAAAGAAGCAAGTCCCATATTTTCGGCAGCCTGGTTATTATCAACTATTTTCATACTTACACCGGGTTCAACATGATCACCAGCCCAGCCAAATGCAGGATCTCCAATACTAACATTATAAGTTATACCACCGGTTGCAGGCAGAATATGTCCCCTACCTTCTCTGTCAACTCTATAAGGAGATTTTCCTGCTTTTGGATGAGCAATCACTCCCTGTACAGACTGCATAACAAGTCTCTTTTCGTTAAATTTCATTTTTATTCCTCCTATATTAAAGATTTTTATTAACAGCTAAATTTGTAAATATTAAAATTTTAAAACTGTATTTTCCCCGTGAATCTCATAAGATATTTCACCAACTGTTTTGTCCCATCTAAAAAATACTGGTTTATTATATTATATCATATAAAAACCAAACTGATATTATTAGGTAATATTTAAACCCTGATCTTTGTTTAAATTTAATAAAATAAGCAGAGCAAGTGCTGCTATCGGCAAAATCAGTATTATCCGTATTGAATACATAATATCAAAACTGTCTGCTATATAGCCAAGTCCAGTCGCTCCCAGCGCCCCCAATCCCGAACCAAATCCAGTCATTAATCCGGCAGCAAGACCTGCTTTCCCGGGCATAATTCGCTGTCCCAAAATTACAGTTATACCAAAAGTACTCATCAAAACAAGACCATTTAATACTGCTGCAATACTGGTAACAAAACTGCTCGTATTAAAAATCAAATATGTAAAAGGAATACTTAAGGTAATAAAAACAGTTAAAACCTTAAGCAGTCCCACTCTATCACCAAGCCGTCCCGCTATTAGGGTACCTACAGCTCCAGCAGTCAAAAATAATGTCAGCAGCCTGCTGCCGAAAAAACCTGTTTCTCCAAGATAATCAATAAAATAAAGTGGAATAAAATTAAGAATACCCGCACTTAACCAGGATCTAATAATTACAAACAGTACAAGTATAATTATCGAAATTTTTCTTTTTTTGTTTTCTCCCTTTTTTACTTCTTTAGCGTTTTTATATGGATCTTCAATTATGTATTTACCATCTATTTTGAAAAGATAATATCCAGCAGCTGGAATAACCAAAACAGCTGGTATTAAAAAATATATTGTTCCTTTTAAACCAGAGAGTCCAATAAAAAATGATATCAGCACCGGTGCAAGAGCAACTCCCAGAGTTCCCCCAAGAGAAAAAATAGACATTGCCTGAGCCTGGTTACCACCCCTGCTCAGCTGAAAAACCAGTCTGGATGCATAAGGGTGAAATGCTGCCACTCCAATACCAGAAAGAAATACTACAAAAAGAAGCAGCTTATAACTACTGATAAAACCAAGTGAACTTAAAGCAGTAATAGAAAGAACTGTAGAAGCAGGTATAATCCATACTTTATAACCTTTATCTGAAATATGCCGTAATATCGGCTGCAGAAAAGACGATGTCACTTCAATCATTAAATAAATTAATGTTGTTTGAAAATAACTTAAATTCAAGAGTGTTTTCATATGTGTCATTATTATTAATATGGATCCTGGTGCAAAATCAGTTAAAAGATGAACAGAACTTAATATGAAGTATTTTAGCATCTAATTCCACCACTCCCGGATATTTTTATATAACACAGCATATATGGGAATTAAAGATAAAGCAAGTATTTTTTGTTTATTTCTTAATACAAAACACTGTTTTATATTATGCTAAAACAACATTCTTATAACCATCTAGAAAATTTTTTATGACAAAATCCCTTTTCTGTAGTTCTAAAAATAATTTTGGGAAAACTTATTATATTTAATAAATGAAAAAACCACTATTCTGTGATATAATAAATTAAAATAAATTAGATTTTTAAAAAGAAGGGATAATATGAAAAATAATACATATATTATTTTATCAATTTCAATTATAATTGCTGCTTTAATACTGGGAGGATTTTTCTATCAGGCAGTTAATAAAGAAAACACAATTAAAGTAGTGGGAATTGCAAGAAGGGCATTTGAAGCTGATACTTTAAAGTGGTCAGTTGATTTGGAGACAGAAGTAGGACCAGAAGGACTGCATAATGGCTATATGATAATGAAAGCCAAACTGCTTAACTTTAAAAAAGAAATTGAGAGCAGAGGAATAACAGCTGAACAATTTAACATTCAGCCAATACAGATGACAAAAGAGTTTGATTATATTTACAGAGATGGAAACAGTCAAAGAGTTTTTAGAGGCTATAGATTAAGTCAGTATATTTTCTTAATCACAAAAAATATCGACCAGGTGGAAAAACTTGTTCTAAATCCATTAGAACTTTATGACAAAAATATTATTTTAGAAAATTCTAATTTGCAGTATTATTATTCAGAAATAGATAATCTAAAAAAAGAAATTATTGCTAAAGCTACAGTAAATGCACGCGAAAGAGCAGAAAGAATGTTAGAAGAAACTGACCTTAAACCAAACAAAGTTCTTTCTATGAACTCAGGTATTTTTCAAATTACAGAGCCTTATTCAACTGATACATCAAGTATGGGAATCTACAATACAAGCAGTAGAAACAAAGAAATCAGTGTAACAGCACATGTTACTTTTTCTTTAAAATAAATTATTAATAATTTCAAAAAATAAATTAAAACCCTGTTGTGGCAGCATAAATCCACAGCAGGGTTTTTTATTGCTTTAATTTTTTTAAAATTTACTTTATAATATCTGTTCCCATATATGGTCTAAGAACTTCTGGCACAGTTACTGTTCCATCTTCATTCTGATAGTTTTCCAGAATGGCAGCAACAGTTCTTCCGATTGCCAGTCCTGACCCATTTAATGTGTGCACAAATTCTGCACCTGCATCCTTTTCTGGACGATATCTGATTCCTGCTCTCCTTGCCTGAAAATCTTCGAAATTACTGCAGGAAGAAATTTCGCGATAAGTATCATATGCAGGCATCCATACTTCTAGATCATAAGTTTTTGCAGAAGAAAATGTTAGATCTCCTGTACATAAAGTTACAATTCTGTATGGTAGTTCTAATTTCTGTAAAATATCTTCTGCATCAGCAGTTATTTTTTCCAGTTCATTGTAGGAATCTTCAGGTTTAACAAACTTGACCATCTCCACTTTATTAAACTGATGCTGTCTAATTATACCTCTGCTATCTCTTCCGTGAGCACCAGCCTCTGCTCTAAAACAGGCACTGTAAGCACATAAATACTGAGGTAAATCTCCTGCACTTAATATTTCATCACGATAGAGATTTGTCACAGGAACTTCGGCAGTTGGTATTAAGTAATAGTCTAATCCTTCTAACTTAAACATATCTTTTTTGAACTTAGGTAGCTGGCCTGTACCAGTCATGCTATCTGCATTTGCTATAAAAGGAGGAAATACTTCTTTATAACCATGTTCTTCTGTATGAAGGTCCAGCATAAAATTAACTAAACTGCGTTCCAGTTTTGCTCCGGCACCCTTAAGAAAGGTAAATCTTGTTCCAGTCACCTTTCCACCACGTTCAAAATCTAAAATATCCAGATCTTCTCCAATATCCCAGTGAGCTTTAAATTCAAAATCAAATTCTCTAGGTTTACCCCATTTTTTAACTTCTTTATTATCTTCTTCATCTAATCCAACCGGAACAGAATCATTTGGTATATTGGGAATAGTAAGCAAAATATCATTTAATTTTTCTTCGATTTCTTTAACTTCCTGATCATATTCCTTAATTTTTGAAGAAACTTCCTGCATTTCAGAAATTAATTCAGAAGCATCTTCACCATCTCTCTTAAGTTTACCTATTTTTTCAGAATTAATATTGCGCTTATGTTTGAGCTGTTCTGCCTCATAGAGCAAATCTCTTCTTCGGTCATCCAGCTTCTTAAATTCCGGCAACGGTGAATCCATATCTCTCTTCTCAAGGGCCTTCTCAACAATTTCTGGATTTTCCCTGATAAATCTCATATCTAGCATTTTTTATTCCTCCTTAAAATTTTTATCTTCCAAATTAATAATTATTAATAAATTAAAGCATTATTTAAGATAAATTAAATTAAAATAAATTAAAAAAACTCCCATCCCTAAAAAGGGACGAGAGTTGTATTCCCGTGGTGCCACCCTAATGGCAGATTATTATCTACCTCTTTGAAAAAATAACGGGTTTTCCCCGAAAAAGACTACTTAATTTCATCTTTTCAGCTCCCAGGTGGATTCAATAATTAATCTGACTGGTTTTCAGCATCTACCAGCTCTCTAAGACAGATTGAATAATTTACTACTCCTGTTCAACGCTTTTTTAAATCTGGCTATTAATTTAAATTTTATTATAATACAGCAGCTAAAAAAATGCAAGTCTTAAAAAAAGGCGTTTAACTATTTTTATAAATTATTTAATTAAAACCTAAAATTATCTTTCATATATTTTTCTGAGTCTTGAACTTAAAGCACAGGTGATTTCATAATTTATAGTTTTTGCAATATTAGCCAGTTCTGCTGCTTTTATTTCTTCATTCCCCTGTTTGCCAATCAGCACAACCTCATCGCCAATTTCTGCTTCAGCTATGTTTTCTAGACTCACTACAACCTGGCCCATACATATTCTGCCCCTTACTGCAGCTCTTTTACCATTAATTAAAACATCTGCTTTATTTGATAAAATTCTTAGATAGCCATCTTTGTATCCAATCGGTAAAACTGCCAGTCTTTCTTTATTTTTTGTAATATATGTTGAACCATAGCTGATTTTAGAACCAGCCTTCAATTCTCTAATCTGAACAATCTTACTCTTAAAACTAAGTACTGGTTTAAGCTCAAATCTTTTTTTTACTTCATCTGATGGATACATACCATAAAGCATAATTCCCGGCCTTACCATATTTAATGCTTTTCCAGGCAGGTCAATAACTGCAGCACTGTTTGCAGCATGTTTAACAGCTATTTTAAACCCCATCTTTTCTATTTTTTCTAAAGTACTTTGAAAAATATCCCACTGTTTTCTGGCATAACTTTTATCTTTTTCATCAGCTGATGCAAAATGCGTAAATACACCTTCTACTTTAATATTATCAAGAGATTTTATTCTGTTAAAAACTTCGTTTATCTCTTGTGGGAAAAAACCTATTCTACCCATACCTGTATCAATTTTTATATGTACAGGCTGAATGATGTTTCTGGTTGCTGCTTTTCTATTTAATCCTTCTAAAGTCTTAATAGATGCTGCAGTCTGAATCAGTTTTTGTTCTATTATAAGATCATACTGTTCTGGTAAAACCTCTCCTAAAACAATTATTTTTGTTTCGATTCCTGCTTTTCTGAGCTCTAAGGCTTCTTCTGGACAGGCTACTGCAAGATAATCTGTGCCACAGCTTATAAGACATTTTGCTGCCTTAACAGCACCATGTCCATATGCATCTGCTTTAATTACTGAAGCAACCATTGTATCTTCCGGTATATCATCTCGTATTAGCTGATAATTATCTGAAAGTGCTTTTAGATTTATTTCAATAAAAGCAGGTCTTGTTTTATTAAAATTCATTTTTGCCCCCACCATTTAAATTTCTTCTCGCAAATATTTAATTATAAAACTGGCCACTTCATTACCATGTGTGCCTCGTCCAAAACCTGCATCCATCCCTGCTTCTAAAGCTATATCATTTGTAATCTGTGTTCCACCAGATATTAAAATAACCTTATTTCTAATACCTCTTTCTCTGCACAAATCATTTAGTTTCTGCATATTCTGTCGGTGTATATCATTGTGAGTTATTATAGTTGAAATTAAAATAGCAGATGCATTAATCTCAATAGCCGAATCTACTACCTTTTTGATTGGAACAGATGTGCCGAGATATGTTACTTTAAATCCATATTTTTCTATTCCACCATGCTTAATATCTATAATTTCTCTCATACCCACAGAATGCTCATCATTACCGACAGTTGCAGCAACTACATTCATCGAATTTTTATCTACAAATTCTCTTATTTCATCATCAGGAAGAGGCTTTTCTTCTTCCGGGATATCAAGATCATTTATATCTACAGAAAAGTCAATCTGGCCCTTCATTTCTATTAAAGTTCCTTCAACTGGATGCATTACTTCTCTATGTATAACTTCACAGTTTTTAAGGCCCATTTTTTCGCCAATTCTGAGTGCAGCAGCTTCTGCAGCTCTTCTTTCTACCGGTAAAAATAATGTTGTATTAAGCCATCCATCACCAGACCACTCCACCTCTGGTTTAATCTGACCACCTTTTCTGTATTTTTTATTCATTTTAAGCCTCTGTTCAACATTATCTTCGGGATCAAGCTCGTCAATATAATCTATTTTTTCTGCTTTATGAAGAGTACATCCATCTATTAAATCACAGGGTTTTTCTATACTATCTGGCAAATTATTATATCCAAAATGGTCACATACTGGAGCCATATAATCTTCATCTCGCTGAATTATTGTTTGAGATGCAATACCTCCATTCATTTCTCTTTTTATTCCATCTCCATTTCTGGCTGGATAATAACCAGAGTCAACAAAAAACCCTTCTTCAACAGCTTTAAAATAGCCTCCTGATTCTATAATCTCTTCCAAAAATAGTACTGCTCTTTCCTTCAGTTCTCTTGCTTTTTTTCCAATATAAGCCTCATCTTTTAACTCAAGCAGTTTATCCAATCCATCAAGTGCAGCAAATACCTGTTTTGCTGTATCAACTGCCTGAATATTATTATAATGCCAGGGTACATTCCTCCCTTCATCTGGAGTTATAGTACTCTGGATATCAGCAGATGTTAGTTTTGATAAAAGCAGATTCATTGTATGTGTCACAGTTGCTTCCCTAACAGAAGACTCTATATATTTTGTATTCTGCTGTGCTCTAAATTTAAAGCCAGCAAAAAATTCCCGCAAAGCTTTTGCATAGGGAAGATTTATCCTAAGATCAGGTGCAGGTGCAGCTGCAGGTGGTACAGTAGAAAGTGCAATTAACTCTTTTGTCATTCCCGCTTTTAAAGAAAAAAGTGCATTTATGGCATGCTGTACAAATAGCTCTGGCATCACATTCCAGGCTTTTCTTGCAGTAGCATTGGCATTATGAGCCCCATCTATCTGCAGCATATTTACTCCTGCCATTAATTTTTTTGCTGCCGCTGCATCAACAAAAGACCTGTACATATTTACATTTCTATAAAGAATATTATACTGTGGATCCTGATGAGCTCCATTTACTCCTTCTTCTGCAAATAATACTGCTATTTCCGGGCCAGCAACACCACTTACATAAGAATGAAAATTAAGCGGCCTTCCTACTTCATCTTCAACCATATCCAGCGCTTTTCGTGTAGCTCGAATCTGTTTTCTGCTGATTGGAATACCCCCGACTCCCTCAGGTGTACCTTCTATCAACCCATCAAAATGGCTCTGACCAGCTGTTCTGATAACCATCAAATGATCAGCTCCATGCCAGGCTGCCATCCTCATTCTCCTAATATCATCTTCAAATCTACCTGAAGCAATCTCAGTTGTAATTACTGGCTCAGGCTGTGGGTCAATCTGATTAAAACTCCTGGCCGCCGGTAAGGGAATACTATTTTTTAGACCCTCACTCATATTATAATACGTAAAGTCCTCTAAATTCAATTGATCTACAGGTTTTCTCCAGGTCCAGCCCTTCCTTTTAGGTCGATAGGACTCAATATCTTCTAATAACGCCTCTATATCAATTTTTTCGTCAGGTCTAAGCTCCATTAAGCAGCACCTCCACTAAATAGATCAGCAAGTTCTTTATCGCTGTAATTTCCATCCTTTATCGCCAGGCCAGCCTCTTTGATCTCCATATTCTCTTTTTCTGATAATTTCAAAAGAACATGACCGGCGCCTTTACCTAAAAGATCAGCCTCATGAATCTTTTTAACAATAGCCTTGGCATCAAGACTATTAAAACCCATTCTGATTAAGACAGAACGCTCAATCGATGGCGAAGTATGGGTTTTGGCAAGATCAGCC
>CAZLIW010000008.1:0-20481 GCA_964559325.1 uncultured Halanaerobium sp.
CTGAATTATGCTTACTGCATTTTCTACTATTGTAGTAACCTTTTCAGAAGAAATAGTAGCACCCGAAATTGCTTCTACTTCTGTCGGATCAGTAGTTTCTCTTTTTATTACTGTATAATCACCAAAAGGTTTATCTACAAAATTACTTTTATATCCATCTTCTGTAATTCTAGCTCCTAAACCTGGTGTTTCTGAATGAGTTAAAATGCTAATTCCATAAATCTTTTCTTCATTCAGATTTACTCCAATCATCAATTCAATCTGTCCCTGAAAACCAGAACCAGCTGCAATATATGCAATACCCACACGTGAACCGGCATTATTATAGCCTTCATAAAAAACATGTCCATTTTTGCTTACTTCTTCAAACTTCTCCGCATCAGTAAGAACATTAAATACTGCTTTTTCCTGAGCGGCAGCCTGATGTTCTTTTATGTAAGGTGTTGTCCACTGGTATACAAAAGCCAGTGTAAGGGCAGAAATTATACCAATAACTGTTAACGTAATAACCAATCTTCCAATACTCTCTTTTTCCATTTATCTCACCTCTCCTAGCGAACGAGGCCTTGTATATCTATTAATAAGTGGAACTGTAGTATTCATCAGCAGTATAGCATACATAACTCCTTCTGGATATCCACCCCAGAGCCTGATGACTACAACAATTAAACCTGCACCTATTCCAAAAATCCAGCGTCCTTTTTTAGTTACCGGTGAAGAAACCATATCTGTTGCCATAAACAATGACCCCAGCATTAATCCACCTGCAAAAAGGTGAAAGATAGGATTTGCTCCAAAAACAAGTGTAAGAATAAACACTGTACCTACCATTCCAGTTGGAATTCTCCAGTTTACATATCCTTTATAAAGCAGAAATGAAAAACCTAATAATAGTGCAATGGCAGATGTTTCTCCTAATGATCCGCCAATATGACCAACAAATAAATTCCATGTATCAGTTGCAATGCCCTCCATTTTCATATTATTAAGGGGAGTTGCAGAACTTACTCCATCTACTGTCCAGGTTGTCATAATTACAGGATATGCAGCCATTAAAAAAGCTCTCCCAACAAGTGCCGGGTTAAATGGATTATATCCGATTCCACCAAATACCTGTTTGCCTAATCCTATAGAAACTACAGCTCCTAGCAGTACTGTCCAAAGCGGTATGGATGGTGGTAATGTCAAAGCCAATAAAACACCTGTGACAACAGCACTTCCATCTTTAATAGTTATTTTTTTTCCTCTTACTCTCTGAAAAACATACTCTGTCAGAACTGCTCCAAGAACACTTACCGCTACTATAGAAAGGGCCCGAGCCTGGAAAAAGTATGTTGCAGCAAATACAGCCGGTATCAGTGATATTACAACCGACCACATAATTCTGCTAACAGAATCTGCAGCTCTGATGTGTGGTGAAGATGTTACTATCAGTTGCTCGTTATTCATTTTCATCCTCCTTATTGCTCTTTCCTTCTACGGGCCATAACCTGGCCTTTTCCAATTCTAAGATAATGTACCAGAGGTATTTTAGCCGGACATACATAAGAACATGATCCACATTCTATACAGCTTAATACCTGATATTCTTCAAGCTCATCCACCATATCATTTTTCGTATAATTAACAAGCTGAGTGGGCATTAAAAACATAGGACATGCATCCACACATCTTGCACAATTTATACACGGAGATGGTTCATAAGCCTCTACTTCTTCTCTCGGTAAAATTAAAATCCCGGAAGTACCTTTAACTGTAGGGATATCAAGATCTTTTTGGGCAAACCCCATCATAGGTCCTCCCAAAATAACTTTCCCTGGTTTATCCTTAAATCCACCTGCCTGATCAATTAATTCTGTAATAGATGTACCAATTCTATAAACAATATTCTGAGGTTTTTCCACACCTCTGCCTGTAATAGACATAGCTCGCTCTATCAGAGGTTTTCCTTCTCTAATAGCATCTGCCACTGCAGCTGAAGTTGAAGTATTATTAACAACAACACCAACATCCAGCGGAAGCCCTCCTGCAGGCACTTCTCTACCAAGAATGGCTTCTATAAGCATTTTCTCGCCACCCTGTGGATATTTTGTTTCCAGTTCTTTAACTTCGATTCTTTCGTCATCTGCAACAGCATCTTTCATACTGGCTATTGCTTCAGGCTTATTTGCCTCGATTCCAATAAAACCTTTTTCTGCATCAGCTGCTTTCATTAAAGCTTTCAAACCAAAAACCACAGTTTCCGGTCTTTCTACCATAACTCTGTGGTCAACAGTTAAATAAGGCTCACACTCTGCCCCATTTAAAATAACGTATTCGACATTTTTGTCATCTGGAATAGACACTTTTACATGAGTTGGAAACATCGCTCCCCCCATGCCGACAATCCCAGCTTCACGAATGATTTTACGGATTTTTTCTCCACTGAGTTCATCCAAATTAGCAAATTTTTCTAAATCACTGGAAAAGTTATCCTCATCATCTGCTTCAATTACTACAGCATCAGATCGGCTGCCGCCAGGTGTTACTACTTTTTTAATTTCCTTTACTGTTCCTGATATAGAAGCATGTACAGGTGCACAAACAAAACTGTCACTATCTGCCAGTTTCTGCCCCATATCTACATGATCCCCTTTTTTTACAAGAGGTTTTAATGGAGCTCCTATATGCTGCTGAAGAGGAATAGTAACAACTTCTGGCCGCACAGCATTTTTTAGGGGTTTATCCTTTGTTAATTCTTTGTTATATTCAGGATGTATCCCCTGTTCAAAAGACAAAATACTCACTTTATAATTTCACCCCTTAAATGATTAAAGTGTATCAATTATTAAATATTGAATATAAATAATGACCATTCCTATTATATACTAATATTTAAATAAGAACAACATTAAAATCAAATTATAGACTAAAAACTTACAATAAATCCATTATAACCAGCTGATTCTATTTCTTTCTCTGCCTCCTCAGCATCCTCTCTGCTGGTATAACCAACTATCTGCACTTTATGTGGATCTGTGTCAGTAATTACAACCTTATAACCTCTAGACTCTATTTCTTTTTTATACTGCTGGGCATTTTCATAACTGGCAAATGCACCAACCTGAACACCAAAATTACTCCTGTCATCAATTACATCAGATTCTGCATTATTCTGCTCTTCAGATACAGCAGCCGCAGGGCCAGAACTATTTTGAGAGTCAGAAGTATCTGCAGCGGCAGTTTCATCTTTTACTGATTCTGTCTGAGAATCAGTTTTGGATTCTTCAAATTCTGTATCAGTTTCTACTTTACCTGTTGTGGATATATTGTTTTCAGATGAGGCAATTTCTTCAGGCTGTTCCCGGGCCATCTGAGGATTATTATCTTCATTAAGAAGCTGTATTAACCAGCTCCCCAGTAAATATCCAATAAAAATAGCAGCAACAGCCATAAAAATAACAATCACAGTTAAAGAAAATCCACTTTTTTTCTTCTTTTCGGACATATTTTCACCTTCTACTGTTTATAATTTTTTTCCGGCAGCTCCGCTTTGCGGTTATGCCGGCTTCTACAACTGTATTAAAAGAACCAGAAGCTGTTATCAGCCTTTCCTCTTCCTCATAAACTGAAGATATTTTTTCTACTGCAGAAGTAATGCTTTTATATGCTGTATATTTTAAATCATAAAATTTACACCGTTCTATCATTTTATCAATTTTCATAGTTCTTTCCGATCTGTTTTCAGCAAGATGTATATGCAGATTATTTTTTATTCTTTTAATCTGATTTAGCATAAGATCTATATTCTTATCTGAAAGCACAGAAAAAATGAAATCAATTCCATCAAATCTATGCTGATGTTCTTCCAAAAAATCTATAAAGCCTTTCATGCCGGCAGGATTATGAGCACCATCAATTAATACAGTAGGATTCTGGCAGACTATTTCCAGCCTCCCCGGCCAATATGTACAGGACAGACCTTTTTCTATAGATAAATCTTCTAAAGGTAGTATTTCTTTCAATCCTTCTACCACAGTAAGAGCAAGAGCAGCATTTCGGGCCTGATATCTTCCATTAAGTCCAATTTTTAATCTATTTATTTTACTGTTTTTTGATATTATTAAATAATTTTCATAAAAGCTACTTTCATTACCTATTTTTGTATATATATTATCAATGTTTATAAATTCTGCATTTAATTCTTCTGCTCTCTTTTGAATAACATTTCTGGCAGACCTATCTAAAACAGCTGAAAAAACAAGCCCATTATTTTTTATTATACCTGCTTTTTCATAAGCTATTTTGGCTCTTGTATCCCCCAGCAGTTCTGTATGCTCGAGATCTATACTTGTTATTACTGAAGCAAGAGAATCTTTAATAATATTTGTTGCATCAAATCGACCTCCCAAACCCACTTCAAGAATAACAATATCAGGTCTATGCCTGTCAAAAAATAAAAAAGCCAGTGCTGTTACTATTTCAAAAAAACTGGGTTCCCCATAATCACTTTCTACTGCAACCTTATCTGATGCCTTTTTTACTTCAGCAACCAGTTCCTCAAGTTCAACACTGCTTATTGTTCTGCCATTAACAGAAATCCGTTCATTAAAGTGATAAAGATGAGGTGATATATATAATCCTGTTTTATAGCCTTCTTCTCTATAAATTCTCTCTATAAAAGAAGCAGTAGATCCTTTACCATTTGTCCCGGCAACATGAATAAATTTAAGATTTTCTTCCGGTCTTTCCAAATAATATAAAAGGCGGTCTATTCTCTTTAATCCTGGTTTATAACCTCCTTCTTTGCCAAATTTATTTAAATTATTTAAATATAAATAGGAATTCAATATTTAAACACCTCGATTCCATAAATTTCTTTATACTTATTTTAGCAGTCAAAATATTAAAAAACAAAAACTGCAGGCAGTTCTATTTGCAAAAAAGGTTATATATAGGTTAAAATAAAAAAACAAAGTAACAAATTTATTTTTAAAAGAAGTTTTTGTCTGGAGGTATAAATATGTCTCTAATTTGGATTTCGCTTTTTTCCCTTTTCACAGCTCAATTTTTAAAAATATTTTTTATAAAACCATTAAATATTTCCACTTTCTTTAATTCCGGTGGAATGCCCAGTTCCCATTCTGCTTTTGTAGCATCCCTAACTACAACTGTCGGCCTTAAATATGGAATTCAATCTGATCTATTTGCCATAGTAACAGTATTTTCTCTAATTGTAACTTATGATGCCAGTGGTGTAAGAAGAGCTGTTGGTGAACAGGCAAATGTAATAAATAATATGATAAAACATCTTGAACTTAGAAGTTATGAAGAAGATAAACAGATAATAAAAGAAGATTTAAAAGAATTAATAGGGCATACTCCAATTGAAGTTGTTTCCGGTATTGTACTTGGAATTATACTGGCACTTATAAACTGGTTTTATTTAATTTAATTTAATTTTTAACCTGATATTAATATTCTAGAATAAAATCAAATTCCCTGCAAAAAAAGCAGAGCGGCCTTTTCCGCTCTGCTGTATTATTATTTGTAAATTTATATCTGCAGATTTAATTTTTTAAATCTACTTTAATCTATTTTTTATCTTTTCGACAATTTGATCAGAGTCAAAACCTAAAGCGGCTCCAACTTCACTGCCAGGTCCACTTATACCAAAATCTTCTACACTGATAATTAATCCATCTTTATCAACCAGTTTCCACCATCCACTGCCAACTCCAGCTTCAATAGCAACCTTTAATTTTACATCAGGAAAATCAATTTTATCTTCTGAATTCATAAATTTAGTTTTCTCTGGAACCGACATTACAGCAGCTTTGACATTCTCTCGCTGTAATTTCTCTGCTGTTTCTGCAGCAAGAGATACCTCACTACCACTTGCAAAGATTATAATATCTGCATCCTGTGGATCACTTAAAAAATATGCGCCTTGATCAAAATTATCAAGTCCCTGATATTTTTCCAAATGAGGCAAACTCTGTCTTGTCAGTATAAGGGCAGTTGGTCCATCTGTATTTTCAACTGCTTCCATCCAGGCAGCTTTTGTTTCTTCCTCATCTGCCGGCCGGAGCACTTTAAGTCCAGGAATTAAGCGCAGAGATTCTACATGTTCAACTGGCTGATGTGTCGGCCCATCTTCTCCTATATAAATGGAATCATGTGTAAATACATATATAACTGGCTGTTTCATCAAAGCTGCAAGTCTAATTGCCGGCCTCATATAATCTGAAAAAACCAGAAATGTTGCTGCAAATGGTCGCAGTCCTCTATGCAGAGAAATTCCATTTACTACTGCTCCCATAGCATGTTCTCTGACTCCAAATCTGAAGTTTCTTCCGCTGTAGTCATTATTTTGAATTTCTCCATATTTGTCCAAATAAGTTTTGTTTGAAGGTGCAAGATCAGCAGATCCTCCTACCAGATAGGTAAGTGATTCTGCTGTTTCTTCTAGAACAGCACCAGAAACTTTACGAGTTGCTATCGGAGTTTTTATATCAATCTCCATAATTTTTTCTTCTAAGTTTGATGGAATATCCAGATTAAATGCCTTATCCCATTCTTCTTTCAATTCCGGATTTTCACCGGCCCATGATTTGAACTTTTCCTGCCATTCAGAGCTTTTTTTGTTCATTTCATCAGCTCTTTTCTCAAAAAAATCTTTAACAGCTTCCGGAATATAGAACTTTTTATCAGCTGGTAGATCAAAATGCTCTTTTAATAACCTGACTTCCTCTTCTCCCAGTGGAGCACCATGAGCAGAACTGGAATCCTGTTTATTTGGAGAACCATAAGCAATATGTGTCTTTGCAATTATTAAGGATGGCCTTTCTTTATTTTCTTTTGCTTCTTTAAAAGCTTTTCTCAGATCAGAAATATCATGACCATCAACATCCTCGACAACATGCCAGCCATATGCCTTAAAGCGATCCGCAACATTTTCGGTAAATGTAATATCTGTACTGCCTTCTATAGAAATACTATTATCATCATAAACAGCAATTAATTTACCGAGGCCAAGATGTCCTGCAAGTGAAGCAGCTTCAGACGAAATACCTTCCATCATACATCCATCCCCGAGAATAGTATATGTATAATGATCTACAATATTATACTGGCCTTTATTATATTTAGAAGCCATCATCTTTTCTGCTACTGCCATACCCACAGCATTTGCAAATCCCTGTCCAAGAGGACCAGTGGTTGTTTCTACACCATCAGTATATCCATATTCTGGATGTCCGGGTGTGCGAGAATTGAGCTGTCTAAAAGATTTTAAATCATCCATAGAAAGATCAAAACCACTCAGATGCAGAAAAGAATACAAAAAAGCAGACCCATGGCCAGCTGAAAGTACAAAACGATCTCTGTCTGGCCACTCAGGTGAACTTCCATCTAAATCCATAATTTCTCCAAATAAAAGTGAACCTATATCAGCACATCCTATTGGCATTCCCGGATGTCCGGAGTTTGCTTTTTCTACTATATCTGCTGATAAACCCCTAACTGTATTAGCTATTTCTTTTAACAAAATAATACCTCCCTGTATTAATACAATAATAATTTTAATCAACTTTTCTCTTCAATCATTATTTTATCTCTTTATAAGAACAATGTCCAGCCAGAAAAATGATTAATTGTTTGCTTTCGCTTTTAATTTATTTTTATATAATTTTGGCTGATAATTAATAATTATTATTCCAAGAGAAACTAAAGACATTGCAGCTAATATTACAATATTTAGTGATTCTTCTGCTAAAAAAAACGCTGATAGAACTACACCACTGACAGGTACCATAAATTTGTAAATTGTTACAAAACCCAATGGATTATATTTTATAAGAGTATACCAAAGAGCAAATGCAGAAGCAGAAATAAAAGCCAGATAAAAAAGTAGAACCAGCGAGGAAACATCAAAGCTCAATCTGCTCAAACTGCTCCCGGTAGAAGAAACAAAAAATAAAATTAGTGAACCCATAAACATCTGCCAGGCTGTTACAATAATTGCGTTTAAATTACCTGTCAGTTTTTTGGCAAGAAAACTGGCAGCTGTTGAAACTGCTGCAGAAATAATCAGAAATCCTTCTCCTGTGAAAACAAAAGAAAAATCAAATTGTCCTTTTGTTAAATTCACCAGCACCACACCTGTAAAACCGAAAATAAGACCTACTATTTTTTTGAAATTCAACCTGTCATTGCTGTAAACAAAATGTGATGCTACAACAGTCATAAATATCCCACTTGTCATTAAAATTGAACTTTTTACTCCGGTGGTATTGGCCAAGCCATTATAAAAAAAGAAATACTGAAGACTGGTCTGCATCAATCCAAGCACCAAAAGAGGAAAAAAATATTTATTTATTTTAAATACTTCTTTTTTCTGTCCTGTCACAAAAATTATAAAAAATAACATAAGAGAAGCAGTAAAAAATCTTAATGATGCAAAAATCATTCTGTCATATGCATTAACATTTAACGGCATAACTTCTGCATAACTAATTTTTAAAGATGGGAAAGCTGACCCCCATAAAAAACAGGCTGTTACAGCCAAGAAAGCCACCTGCCAGCGGCCTGTAAAAATCTTTTTAATATTCATTTTTAGACTCCTTTTGATATATAATTTTTTTGTTTTTTCTGCTTTCATAAGAAACCGCCATATATATTCCTAAAAGTATAAAACTCCCACCTGCAAGTGTTGTAACCATTACCTTTTCGCCCAGCAAAATCCAGGCAAAAAAAGTGGTCAAAATTGGTTCTCCTAAAATAGATAAAGATACTATTGAAGTAGGAACAAACCTAACCGAATAATTGAGAATTGAATGTCCAATTAAAGTGGGCCCTGCTGCAAGAGAAAAGAATATCAAATAATTTATAGTTCCATATCCTCCAAAAGGAATATCCAACAGAAAAACACCAGCCGCTAAAACCAGAGCTGAATATGTGTAAAGAATATACAAATATGGAAAATAATCAAGTTCTTTTCTAACTCCACGGCCAATAAATAGATATGAAGCTGCAAAAAGTGCTGCTGTTAATGCCAGAAAATCTCCAAACAATTTGCTCTGAAGTGTATGTAGATCACCAATACTGATTATAATACTTCCTATAATAGAAAGTATTATCCCTGCAACTACACCCTGGCGCAGATCATCTCTGGCAAATAAATACTCCAAAATTATTGTAAAAAGAGGCTGTAAAGCAACAAAAATTACCGAATTAGAAACATCTGTATATTCAATCGATGTTATCCAGAGTATAAAATGAAGAGCCAGCAAAAAACCAACAAATGCCGGCCGATAATCTAAAAAATAATGCATTTTTTCTCTATGTTTTGTCAAAAAATATGGTGTCAGCAGCAGTACCGCAAAAAACATGCGGTAAAAAGCTGTAATAAGTGGTGGTGCATCAGCAACCTTAATTAAAATACCAGAAAGTGAGATAAAAAAGATTCCCACTGATAGTAGTAAATATATTTTCTTTTTATAATCCATTATTTACACCAACTTTAAATAATAATATTGAAAAGTCCTTATTATATAGCAACTTCCCTGCTTAAATTATTTTTATCCAGGCAAATATTTTTGTCAAAATGTTTAAATTCTACACTGTTTCCGGATATTAAAAAGTAATTAGCTTTATCTTTTGTAACTGTAACTTCAATCTGACTTCCTTTAAAACGCAGCCTGAACTGATATTTATTCCATTCATCAGGTAAACCAGGATGAAAATATAATTTATCATTAAACATTCTCATACCGGCAAATCCCTGTACAAGTGCAAGCCATGTCCCCCCCATACAGGCTATATGAAGTCCCTGATATGCATTTTCATTATAATCATCCAGATCCAGCCTTGCTGTCTGCATAAAATATTTATAAGCCTGTTTTTTATATCCTATCTCAGATGCTATGATACTGTAGACTGCTGGAGATAGGGAAGAATCATGTGTTGTTTTTGGCTCATAGTAATCATAATTTCTTATTTTTAAATCCCGGCTAAATTTATCCCCAAGCTGCAGCATTAATAAAATAACATCAGCCTGTTTTATTACCTGATAGCGCCAGATAATAAGGGGATGCCAGTTTTTGACCAGAGGTAATTCTTCTTCCGAAATATCATCAACTTCAACAGGATTTTTATAAAGAAAAGAATCATCCTGGGGTGTAATTTTAAGTTTTTCATTATGGGGTAGATAAATATCTGCAGCAGTTTTTTTCATTTCAGCAATTTCATCAATTTTAAAATCAATCTTTTCAGCAATTTTTTGGAATTTTTCCGGTGACTGTTTTTTTATCTTTTCAGCCATTTCTACCGCCTTTTCGATATTGAATTTAGCCATAAAATTTGTATAAGCATTATTATTTACACCTGGTTTGTATTCATCAGGCCCACACACAACATTAAAACAAAAGCTGCTGTCACAGAGAGAAATATAGCTTCCAAGACTCAACCACATTCGGGCAGTTTCGAGCAAGATTTCCAGTCCATAGTTTTCCATAAATTCCTGATCTCTGCTTATTTGATAATATAAATTAACTGCATATGCAATATCTGCATTAATATGATACTGTACTGTTGATCCCATAAAAAATCCAGAAGATTCTTCACCATTGATTGTACGCCAGGGAAAAAGAGCACCTTTAAGTTTCATTCTAGCAGCATTTTTTCTGGCTCTATCCAAATTATTATAGCGATATATGAGGAGATTCCGGGCTACTTCCGGCCTCTGAAATGCATAAAATGGTAGTATATAGCTTTCTGTATCCCAAAAATAGTGTCCTTCATAATATTCTCCACTTATTCCTTTTGCAGCTACACTGGTTCGTCCATTCTTACCGGCAGACTGAAGAATATGAAATGCATTAAATCGAAAAGCCTGCTGTAGTGCTTCATCTCCCTCAATTTTTACATCAACATCCTGCCAATATCCTGACATAAACTCTGCCTGCTCCTGTTTTAGAGCTTCAAAACCGCTGATAGAAGCTCTGGCTGCAGAAGCTCGGGCATCACTGAGAGGATTTTCTTCTTTCATACTGCTGTGATTAATACCGACAATTTTGTCAATCGTATATTCTGAACCTTCTCTGGCATTAATTTCAAATATCCAGTCAACTCTTTTTTCAGATGATCTTTTCTTTATTTTACATTGTTTTTTAAGAGAACTGTTGA
Organism: uncultured Halanaerobium sp.; assembly: GCA_964559325.1. GTDB lineage: Bacteria > Bacillota > Halanaerobiia > Halanaerobiales > Halanaerobiaceae > QPJE01. Next base: position 11,167 of record CAZLIW010000008.1, read on the forward strand.
GCAGATGCTCTACAAAATATGCTATTTTAAATTTTGTGCTTTTTACTTCATGCAGTAAATAACCTTTATATGTATCGATCCCGCTGTCTGTTACCCTAAGGGCCTCTTTGTCCCGAAGGTGATGATGGTTTCTGACATCTCCATTTACAGCAGAGTTAATATTTATCTTACCAGAAAAATTAAGTGGTTTAAACTTATATCTTACTGCACCTATATGTTCCCGGCTAAGAGAAATAAGACGTTGAATCTTAATTTTAATTTGTCTTTCCTGCCGGTCTTCCCATATTAATTCTCTATTTAAAATTGCCTGCTTCATATCAAGTTCTCTTTTATAATCGAGTATTCGTCCTTTTAAAAGATCCAATTTTTCTTCATTTATATAAAGATTAATTTCACTCCAATCAGCAAGATTTACAATGGTCTGACCACATACCGGTAGATCAGGTGCTTCTTCTCCATACATAATCTTTTCTGAAGCATATACTCCATTAATATAAAATCCCGGCGTTGTAGTTTCTTCACTGCCAGGATAATCTTCTTCAAATGTTCCTCTCAAACCCATATATCCATTTCCCAGAGAAAAAATAGATTCGTTGTGATGATTATTCTGGAGCAGAAACTCCTCTTCAGTTATTTTCCAGGACTGATAGGGATAAATGGCTTTTTTATCCATTTTTTTTGCATGATATTTTCTCACCAGATTTTCCTCCTCAAATTTAGCAGTGAAATAACATCTGCATAAATTTTAATATGAATATTAAATTGATTATATATTTTTTCTTTACAGATTTCAATAAATTTAAGTTAAGAAGTTTTCTCATATTTTATATTACTTTATAATTATTGATTTTAGTTAAGAAATGACCACTTTTAATAAAAATAAATCCTATAATTGAAATAAAAATTTTGTGCAGTCTGAAATCAATAAAAAATCCTTATTGAGAAAATATCTTATCTCTTATCTCTTCATATCTCAGACCGATCTGAATCAGTTCTTTAATTTTAAGCATTAAATCTTCGCTATAAGAAAAAAAATTATAATAGCCTTCACATAAAAAATTTTGTTTATGGTCTTCACCAATATCAAGTATTCTATTTTTGGGACAGCCACCATTACAAATAAATAAAAATCTGCAATTTTTGCATTTTTCTGTTAGACCAATCTTTTTAGCAAATGCAAATTTTCTCTGCAAATCAGAATTCACCACCGACTGCAGAGAAACATATTTAATATTGCCCAACCTGTATTTTTTCTCTACAAAATGATCACAGGAATATAAATCTCCCAGATGATCAATCACAGGTGATTGTCCACAGATCTTAGAAAAAATACACAAATTGGCCGGAGCAGAAAAATATGCATTTAAAATTTCAGCAAATATCTGTATATAAATATCTCCAAAATCCTTAATCCACTGATCAAATAATGTTATTAAAAATTCTCCATATTCAGCACCGGTGATTGATAAACTGCTAACCAGATTTTTATTTACACATTTTTTGTTTTTATCAGCTATGTTTACCAGTGGTATAAACTGCATATATTTTATATTTAACTTTTTAAAATGCAAATATATTTTTTTAGCTTTTTTTACATTTGTTTTATTAACAACTGTGAGTATATTATGCGGTATTTTATATTCCTGCAGCTTTTTCAACACTGCAGCTACTTTTTTGTAGCTTCCTGCACCTTTAAAATCTCTCCGATGGCTGTCATGAATTTCTTCATCACCATCCAGACTTAAACCTATTAATATATCATTTTTTAATATAAATTCAAACCACTCTCTATTCAGACTAAGTCCATTAGTCTGAATAACATTTTTGACCTGCCAATTTTTAGGAAGATATTTATACTGCAGTTCAACTGCTCTCTTAAAAAAGTCAAGCCCTCTTAAAGTACTCTCACCACCCTGCCAGATAAATTCTACCATCGGTCCAGGCTGAGACTCTATATATTTTTTTATAAATATTTCAAGTGTTTCTAAATCCATTTTAAAATTATCATCTTTATTATATATATTATTGTGATTATTGTAGTAACAATAATCACAGTTTAAGTTACAGTCAGGACCATTTGCAAAAGCCATGACAGAAAAAGGAATTTTATATTCCAAAACTGCACCTCTTTCTACTACAAATTTTTATACTGCAGAACAGCAGCTAATATATAATTTCTCCGCACAGGCTAGGCTGTCCTAATCTTACATTTCTTTCTATCTGAAAAATCTAAGAAATCCCTTCTGAAGCTTGATTTAGTAAAAATATTTCATGCTGAATCTCTAATAATTAATTCTGAAGGAAGTAATATATTTTTTGTTTCTGAATCACTATTTTTTATATTTCTGATTAATAATTCCAGAGCTTTTCTTCCTTTTTCTATGCTCGGATTGCTAACTGTGGTCAGAGCAGGATCCACAAATTCTCCCATTTTGATACCATCATACCCAATTACTGCAATTTCATCAGGTATTTTAATTCCAGCTTCTTTCAAAGCTTTTATTATCCCCAGAGCCATCAAATCATTTGCAGCAAAAACAGCAGATATTTCGTCTTTTAACATGACTAATTTTTTTGCTGCCAAATATGCATCTTCTTCTGTAAAATTAGAATTGATAATATATTTTTGATCTTTTTTTAAATTATAATCACTTAAAGCATCAAGATATCCCTGAAGTCTAAATTTGCCTGCAACTAGCTCCATTGAACCGGTTACAGTCGCTATTTTTTTATGTCCTTTTTTTATTAAATATTCTACAGCTTTGTAGGAAGCATTTCGGTTGTCAGTATCTATCCAGCATATATCTTCATCTACTACTGGATTACCATTAAAAACAAAAGGTATATTTTTTTTGTTCAGAAATTCTATTCTTGAATCATTAAAGTTTGGTTCAGTCAGTATTACACCATCTGCAGTTATATTTTCAAATATTTTTTTAAACAGACCTATATCTGTACTGTTAACAGGAGGTATTGTCAGACTGTATCCATATTCAAATGCTGTCTCACTAATACCCTGCAGAAACTCCAGAAAAAATGGATCTGATACAGAACGGGGAAAAGTTGGTAAAACTACTGCAATTATATTGGTGTGCTTTTTTGCCAGAGCCTGGGCCAGCTTATGCGGTCTGTAATTATATTTTTCTGCAATATTTTTAATCTTTTTTTTTGTGTTCTCATTTACCCGTGAGTCATCATTCAGTGCTCTAGAAACAGTTGATTTGGACACTCCAGCAATTTCTGCTATATCTAACATTGTTATCTCTTTCATTTATTTATCACCACTTTTTAAACAAAAAGAGGCTGATTTCTCAGCCCATTTTTTATTTTTAAACTCATTTTTTATTATTGTATGTTGATTTCAGTCAAAATTCAAGCATTTATCCTTTAACCGAACCAGCCAGTATTCCTTTAACAAAATATCTCTGCAAAGCAAAGAAAATAATAAGAGGAACAAACATAGAAATAAAAGCAGCTGATGTTAAAAGGTGCCAGTTCTGACCAAATGATCCAACCAGGCTGGAAAGTTTAACTGTCAGAGGAGCAACTTCCTGAAAACCCCCCAAATAAATGAGAGCAACTAATAAATCATTCCATACCCACAAAAATTGAAAAATAATCAGTGAAGCTATCGCCGGTACAGAAAGAGGTAGGGCTAATTTGTAAAAAGAAGTCCAGATTGAAGCACCATCAATATATGCAGCTTCAAATAAGTCATCGGGTAAAGATGAAAAAAAGTTGTGAAGCATAAAAACTGCAAAAGGAAGGCCGTAACCTGTGTGAGCAAGCCACACTCCCAGAAATGTTCCGGAGAGATTTAATGTATTATATATTTTTAAAATAGGAATAAATGTCAGCTGCAGAGGTACTACTAACAAGCCAACAATCAAAGTATAAACTAAAGCTCTTCCCCTAAACTGAATTTTAGCCAGCCCAAATGCAGCAAAAGCTGCTATCAAAACCGGAAGAGTTGTACCAAAAATTGAAATAATAAAACTGTTTCTAAATGCGGTTGCCATTCCTCCTTTATCGATTACTTCTTTATAATTTTCCAGAGTAAATTGAGTAAATTTGAGAGGGCTGTTAAATACAGTCCACCACCCGGAACTGCTTACCTCACCAGCAGGACGAAAAGAGGTGATTAATAAGCCTACGGTTGGTAAAATCCAGATAAACATAACAAATAAGATAAATAAATTAATAATAACTTTGGAAAACTTTTTATCGTTCAGCATTATTGATCTTCACCTCTCATCCTTTTAACATTAACAAAAATCACCGGAATTACTAATACAAATAAAACAACAGCTATTGCACTGGCTCTACCATAATTTCTGAACTGAAACATTTCTTTATACATCCTGTTGGCAATAACCTCTGTACCATAATTACCGTTTGTCATAACATAAACAATATCAAATATTTTTAGAACATTTACAGCCATTGTTGTTGCTACAACTGCAATTGTAGGTTTCATTGAAGGAAATATTATATGTCTAAAAATCTGCCATTCACTTGCTCCATCAACCCGGCCGGCTTCAATCATCTCTTTAGGAATTCCTTTATATGCTGCCGAAAGTATAACCATAGAAAAACCTGTCCAGATCCAGATACCTACGAAAATAAGAGCAAAATTGTTGAGAAGCGGACCCTGGATCAGCCATCCTTTTGGCTGAAAGCCCAGAGAAGTTAGTATCTGATTTAAAACACCAATCTGATCTGCACCCATAGGTTTATAATCATAGATAAATTTCCAGATGACACCAGCACCTACAAAAGATACAGCCATAGGCATAAATATAACTGATTTTGCTATTTTTTCGTATTTAACCTTATCTACCAGAATGGCCATTAGAAGCCCCAGGGCCACGGTACCAAATGTAAAGAAAATAATCCACATAAGATTATTCCTAAAAGAAGTCAGCATTGCTCTGGAGGTAAATGCATAAATAAAATTCTTTAAACCGACAAATTCTTCCGATCTTCTTCCCATAAAACTAAAAATAAATGTCTGAATTGAAGGATAAATTAAATAAACTGTCAGGAAAAAAAGAGCAGGCCCTATAAATAGGGCCACCCATTTTTTATTATTTTTTTGATACATAAGCACTCCCCCCTCAGCCATCAAAATAATGATTTAAAATTCAACTCCAAATATTTCAATGACATTTTATTGATTATAAATATCTTCTGAAATAGATTCGATATAATCGAGTACATTATCTAGATCTTCACCACTTATATAATCTAAAATACCCTGCCAGAAAGCTCCAGATCCAACTGCACCAGGCATAGAGTCTGAACCGTCAAATCTAAATGTAGAAGCATTTTTCAGCATAGCTGCCATCTGTTTTGTTAAATCATCAGGATAAACATTTGGATTAATTCTTTTATTTATACCAAGTTTACCAAGCTCAGAAACAAATATAGACTGTGCTCCTGCGGTAGAAACATATCTCATAAAAGCACGCGCTGCATCATTATCATTCATCATACCAAACATACTGGCAGCACCAAGTACAGGGGTCCCATATTCTTCATCAATTGAAGGAAACATAAAGATATCAAAATCTTCTCCAGCCACCAAATCAGGATTGTTATCTTTAATAAAGCTGGTTATAAAACTTGCCTGACGGTGCATCATAGCATGTGGTGGATCAGTGAAAAGAGCATTTGGTGCATCACCAAAATTAGTGGCAAGTACAGCAGTTGGAGCTCCATAAGTATATTCAGGATCTTTTGCTATTTTACCGAATATTTCAAAAGCCCTTTTTACTCTATCATCTGTCCATGGTATTTCATGATTAACCCACTGATCATATACTTCAGGCCCAGCTGTTCTCAGCATAATATCTTCTATCCAGTCAGTTCCAGGCCAGCCGCTGGCTGCACCAGATTCCATACCAATTGCCCAGGGAGTATCGCCATTTGCTATCATTTCATCCTGGAGTGCCTGCAGTTCTTCCCAGCTTTCCGGTACTTCATAACCCTTAGCTTCAAATTGTTTGGGATTATACCAGACCAAACTTTTAATATCAGCCGAAATATACATACCATAAATGTCATCATCATATGTCCCCAGATCCAGCCAGGTCTGATCATATTCTTCCTGCATTCTATCCATATCGAGAACATTACTTAAATTAACAAGATCTCCTTCTTCTGCCAGCTGCTTCATCATGCCAATACCTGTTAATGCTACAATGTCAGGTGGATTACCTGCCTCCAGTCTGGTAGTCACCAGAGTGGGGAGATCTCTTGTTCCTTCATACTGAACCTCAATTCCAGTTGCTTTTTCAAAAGGTTCAACCATCTTCAGAAAAGCATCCAGTTCCTGTCCTCCCCATACAGCCATTACACTAACAGTGTCCTGTGCCAAAACAGTAGTGGAAAAAAGTCCCAGCATTAAAACTAAACTCACCATAAATATAATCTTCTTCATCGATAATTCCTCCCTCTTAATATTATTATTCAAAATCATCATCTTCAGCACTTAAAGAAGACAATTTGTTAACAACAGTATTTTTGGGTCGTTTTACCTTTCCTTCAAGAAGAGGATCATCTGTATCCTGCATCCATTTATTTAATTTATTTTTTAGTTTCTCATAAGTTTTTTGATATTTTCTGTCATCAATTAAATTATTTTTTTCCTGAGGATCTAAATATAAGTCAAACAGCATTTCCTCATCTCTTTTCTGGTCCAGATAACCACTACTTAATACAAAATCTTTGCTTAAACTGTCATCAATATTGGAAGGTACATATTGATCATAATCTCCAAAAAATCTTATATATTTATATCTTTTAGTTCGTACAGACCGCATTGGCTCATAGGCAGCATGATAACTTACTTCAGCAAAGACCTCTTTTCTTATCTCATCTGTTCTGTCATACAGCAGCGGCAGAATTGAACTCCCCTCCAGGTTATCAGGAGCCTTTAATCCAAATAGAGCACATATCGTCGGAAATATATCCAGCTGTGATACAAGTGCATCAACCACTTCCCCTTTTTTAGGATTATTTGGAAATTTAAATATTAAAGAGACACCTGTTCCACTATCAAAAAGAGTTGATTTCATTCCAGGAAAAGCAATACCGTGATCTGTAGTGTAAATAATTAGAGAATTTTCTTCCATACCGGCTTTTTCTACAGCTTTAAGCACCCTCCCCAGACACTGATCTGCATGTTTTACTGAACTTAAAAAAGCTGCCATATCTTTTCTTATATCAGAATTATCCGGCAGCCCAGCAGGAGTCATCACATAATCAAAATTAATTTCCCCATCAATATCATCAAATTCGCGATGTGTATATTCCATACCAAAAGAGAAAAATAATGGTCTATCATTTTGTCTTCCTGAAAGATATTTCTCCGTTTTTTCAACATTTGGCCAATCTTTCACAGTTTTTTCGTCTTTATCAAGAATCAAATCATAACCAATAACATTTTTATCTGCCGCAACATGCTGCATACCACATAGAACAGTTTCAAATCCATTTTTATTTAAAAACTGAACAAGGTGTTCTCCATAATCATGCAGAGAAAAACCTCTGTGTGCCAGACCATACATTCCAACTGTGTGTGGAGTCTTTCCGGTTAACATACCTGCTCTGCTTGGTGAACAGGTAGGAGCAGCACTAAATGCCTGTCTAAAAAGAGTTCCTTCTCTGGCAAGCTGCATTAAATTTGGAGTTTTAGCAGGAAATCCATATGGCTCAATATATCTTCCTGTATCATGAGTGTGCAGATAAATGATATTTTTAATTTTTCCCATTGTTATGCTCCTTTTTTAGCTCTAAAAATTATTTCGGGGAACTCTAATAAAAATCTTCTTTAATATATTACCTCAATTTGAGGTGAAGATTTAAGATTTTTTATTGTATTTTTACCGTTTTCTTTTACCACTGTAAATGATAAAGTGTCACCAGCTATTACCAAATTATCTATCTTGATTACATTCAAAAAGCCAGGCAGATCTGGTTTTAATACTACCCTGTTATTACACGCATCAGCGTCAATACCCAGCATAGAATTAAGAAATAAAAATACAGTACCTGCCGCCCAGGCCTGTGGACTACAGCTTGTTGGATATTCAACAGCTGTTTCTTCTTCCTCAGTTCCAAAACCACAGTAAAGTTCGGGCAGTCGATAATATTTAAAATCCTGAGAGGCTTTAAATATATCAGATATAAGTTGATTTGCTTCTTTCCTGTAACCATATCTTCTCAAACCTTCAATTATGAGAGAATTATCATGTGGCCAGATACTTCCATTATGATAACTGACCGGATTATAGGCTCTATTTGTTTTAGAAAGTGTCCGCAGACCTCTGCCGCTGTTTAAATCAGACTTTAAAATTTTATCCAGAAAAATTTCCCCTTTTTTTTCTTCTATAATACCCGTATAATATCCGTGAGCCGGATTGGTAGTTAAAGAATCAACCTGATTTTTATTTCTATCTAATGCAAAAACAAATATTCCTTTATCATCATTCCAAAATTTATCATTAAATTTTGTTTTTAACTGCTGTGCTTCTCTGCACAGCCTATTAGATTCTTCTTTTCTGTTAAGATCCTGAAATATATCAGCCATCAGCACTTTTGCCCTGTAAACATATGCCTGTACTTCTGCAAGAGCGATAGGAGGCTCAGCCAATTTCCCATCCGGATAAACACTGGAATCAACCGAATCTTTCCATCCCTGATTTACTGTATAATCTTCTGTACTGCTTTTAAATTCTATAAAAAGATCTCCATCCTTATCACCATGTTTATCAATCCATTCTAAAGCAAGCTCCAGATTTTTTAGAATATCCTTAATAAAATCTAAATCAGCAGTCCATCTGTAATATTCTCCTGCCAGTACAACAAACAGAGGTGTAGCATCAACTGTGCCATAATATGGCGTATGTGGTATTTCTTCTAAAACAGCAAGTTCTCCTGTCCTCAATTCATGAAATATTTTACCTGGCTCTTCTTCTCTGGCTGGATCAAATTTCCTGCCCTGAAAATGAGCCAGTGTTTTTAAAACCGATCTGCTGAATTTAGGATTAAAACTAAGTGTCTGCAGAGCTGTTATAATACTATCTCTGCCAAATGGAACTGCATACCAGGGTATCCCGGCAGCGGGAATTTTACCAAATCCAATATCTATACTAAGAGTTTTTAAATCTATTTTACTTCTGCTGATCAGATCATCAAACTTCTGACAGCTGCTTTCTACCTGCAGTACAGTTTCTTCCCATTTTTTACTTTCAGCAGATAGCATTTTTTCAATTTCAGAAAAATTAGTTTTCATTAAAAAATTGGAGTCTG
>CAZLIW010000009.1:0-20343 GCA_964559325.1 uncultured Halanaerobium sp.
CAGTATCATTGCATATCTAAGTCCAATTATATTTAATGCTTTTCTTATAAGTTTATATCTATATAAAATTTATGGAATACCATACTGGGTAAATGTAATTCAGATTGGTTTAAGTGAAGCTGCTGTAATTGCTGTGCTTGGTTATCCTATGATCAAATTTTTAAAGAAGCATTTCTGATTTTTCGGCATACCAGCGCAGATTTACTGCTTCCAGAAGATCATTACTTTTAATATTTTTGTTTTTGTTTAAATCTGCAGTAGTTCTTGCCACTCTTAAAAGTCTTATATAACCCCTCATACTAAGCTGTAAATTTTCTACAGCCTGTTTTAGTATTTTTTCTGCTTCACTGTCAAGTGGGCAGAATTTTTCTATATTTTCTACATTTAACTGACTGTTGTAATTAATATTTAAATCTTTATAGCGATTTTTTTGAGCTAGCACAGCCTGTTTAATTTTTTTTAGATAATTGTACTGCTGTTCTTTATTTTTTTTAAAAATATCATCACTTTTTAGTGGCAAAAGTTCTATCTGTAGATCAATTCTATCTTTAAGTGCTCCTGATAACTTCTTTTGATACCTAACAATATCTCGTTCAGAACAGCTGCATCTATTATTATCCAGCCCGGCATAGCCACAGGGACAGGGATTCATAGCAGTAATAAGCTGAAAATCTGCCGGAAAGATAAAACTCGCCTGCTGACGAACTATTTTTATTTTTTCATTTTCCAGTGGTTCACGCAGATTGGCCAATACTTTATTTTTAAACTCTGGAAGTTCATCCAGAAATAATACACCTTTATGAGCAAGAGATATTTCTCCAGGCACAGGTATTTTTCCACCACCTATTAAACCGGCAGATGTAATAGAATGATGGGGAGCAACAAATGGACGATACCTGTTCTTTATATCCAGGTCTCTAAGTTTATCTTTAATACTGTAAATCGAAGCAACTTCTATAAGCTCTTCTTTATTAAGAGGTGGCAGCAGTTTAACTATTGAATGTGCCAGCATTGTTTTGCCACAGCCAGGTGGACCTACTAAAAGCAGATTATGTCTTCCAGCTGCTGCAATCATTACAGCTTTTTTGGCAGTTTTTTGACCTCGTATACTTTTTATATCAGGGATTTTATTTATATTTAATTTTAATGTATTATTATTTATTTCTTCATTATTTTTCTTTAAATTGTTGAGATCATCAATTTCTTTGAGATTTTTCAAAAAAGTAATTTCAGTGCTTTGAACTAAATTACACTCTGCAGCATTTTCATAAGATATTACAGCTTTTGGTATATCATTATTATCTGCTTCCAAAAGCATCGGCAGTATTCCCTTTACCCGATTAATATCCCCACTTAAAGTAAGTTCTCCGGCAAATATGTATTCGCTTTTATTTTTTATATTGATCTGATTGGAACAGACAAGAAGACATACTGCTATTGCAAGATCAAAATGAGATCCATATTTCTGTACATCACCTGGAGCAAGATTTACTGTTATTTTTTTCATCGGCCACTGAAAACCGGAATTTACTACTGCTGAACGAACTCTTTTTGCTGATTCTCGCACTGTTTTTCCTGCCAGCCCCACTATACTGAAGCCGGGTAGCCCGTTGGAAATATCTATTTCTACCCTAACTATTTCTGCTTTGATTCCACTGATAACTGCTGAATAGAGATCAGCATACATTTATATCATCTCCTCATAAATTATATCTTTAAGATGTTTAAAGTAAGTTATTTTTTTATTTTCAATATTAATTTTTATCAGTATGAGATCAAATGAAAAACTCTGATCATACTGATAATTGCTTATAAAATATAAAGCAGAGTTCTTAAGTCTTTTAATCTGTTTGTAATGCAGAACTTCTTCAAGAGAAGAATTATAGTGTGAACTTCTCGTTTTAACTTCAATAAATCGTATAATATTATTTTCTAAAGCTATTATATCTATTTCTCCAAATTTATTTTTATAATTTCTTTCAATAATTTTAAAGTTATTTTTTATTAAATATTGAACTGCAATATTTTCACCCAGTCTGCCAATTTTATTATGTAAAGCCATGCCAACACCCCTTTGTTCCTATATATTATATTTATGTAAATTATTGTAAATTCCTTCTTTTAATTAATTATATTTCTATGCAGGAAAATTAAATTTCATACCGAATAATATAATTAAAGGAAATATGTTTTCTTTTTAGGTGCTTCTTTTAAAGAAGATAATAGGGAATCAGGTGAAATTCCTGGACGGGTCCGCCACTGTAATCAGCTGGCTGTCTTAATTAACCACTCAGTAATGGGGAAGGTGAAGACAGTAAAACTGTAAGTCAGGAGACCTGCCTGAAGAGCAAAACAGCCATCTTCGAGACAAGGTTGGTTGTTGTCTATAATCTCTTAGACACCGCCATGACCTGGGCGGTTTTTCTTTGTTTATAGGGTTTATAGGCACTGTCTTTGATGGCTGTAACCAAAAAACAGGAGGAATGAAAATTATGAAGAAATTAGTTCTAGTTGTGGTTACAGCAGTTTTATTATCACTTTTAGTTATACCGGTAAATGCTGCTGAGGAAGAAGTTGTTAATCTGGAAGAAGTTGTTGTTACTGCCAGTAGATATGAGGAAGATATTATGGAAACTGCTGTCAGTATTGAGGTAATTGACGAAGAAGAGATTGAAGAATCTGCAGCAAATAATATTGCAGAACTCATTGAATTTGTTGCTGGAACGCAAATTAATGCTCAAGGTGGACCTGCTGGGCAAAAGACAATAAGTTTACGCGGTTCTTCTGCAAGTCAGGTTCTGATTTTATTAGATGGTCAACCAATTAATAGTAGTCAAAATGGCCAGGTTGATTTAGGTCAGATTTTACTTTCAAATGTAAAGAAAGTAGAAATTTTAAAAGGACCAGCTTCTGCTTTATATGGTGCAAATGCATTAGGTGGAGTAGTAAATATAATAACAAAAAAAGGTTCTGACATTGAAGGTTTAAATTTAGATTTAAGCATTGGCTCAGCTGACACATATAAAACTGCCATTAATTATGGAACTGTTTTAGAAAGAGCAGAAGTACAGGTTACTGCTGAAACATTAAATTCAGATGGGTTTAGAGATGATGTAAATAATAGTGGTATTGATCAATACTTTTTATCAACTAAAATAAACTATGATCTAAATAAAAATAATGAATTAGTTTTTGATTTTAGTTATAATGATTCTGACAAAGAAGTACCTGGACCATTGACAGATCCTTCTCCAAATGCTATACAGGATGATAAAATGGAAAATTATAAAATTAGTTATTTAAATTCTAAAGATAATCGCGATTCAAACATTAGTGTTTATTACAGTGATCAAGAAAATATATATGATAATCCAGATAAATCGGGTTATACAGGTCCAAGTGAACATAATACAAAAAAGAAAGGTTTAACACTTAACCAGACTCATTATTTTAATAAAAATACATTTAGCTATGGTTTAGAATATGTTGAAGATAAAATAGATAGTAATGAAAATGGAAAACACAATTTTGACACGAAATCTCTGTATTTAAATGACAAGTGGAATATAAACAATAAATTGAATATAAATGCCGGTATTAGATATGACGATCATGAAAAATTCGGATCTGAGTCAAGTCCAAGAGTTGGCCTGACATATGATGTCAATCAAAACAATAATATTTATTTATCTGCAGGAAAATCATACAGAACACCTACTTTTAATGATTTATATTGGCCAGCCAGTATATATATGGAAGGAAATCCTGATCTGGAAGCAGAAACTTCTACTGCTTATGAAATTGGTTTTAGAAGTAGCTACAATGATTTCAACTCAGAGATTAATATTTTCAGAAGAAATTCTGATAATTTAATAACTTGGGATGCAGGAAATGATTTAATTTGGAGACCATATAATGTTAATGAGGCGGAAACAGATGGCCTGGAGTTAAGTTTAAACACAAATATTACTAATAATATTACTTTAGATTATAGCCACACTTATCTGGATAGCAGAAATGTTGCCACTGATAAACTATTAAAAGATCAGTATTATAATGATATTTCTTTAAGTTATAAACCTGAAAAGTATTCTATTATTTTTAAAGCAAGTCATGTTGGAGGAAGAATTAATGGTTTAGATGAATATACAGTCTGTGATTTAACTTTTACAAAACCATTAAAGATTGCAAAAAGAGATTATGATATAAAACTCAGTATAAACAACTTATTTGATGAAGAATATGAAGTTGTATCTGGTTCTAACTCCCCTAGGGATTATCCTATGCCAGAAAGAAACTATATGCTTACTTTAAGTACTAAGTTTTAATTTATAATTATTATTCAATTAGAAATTAAAAAATAAAATCAAAAGAGAGGAGAGATGATGACCGATGATCAAATATAATAAACTAGCAAAAATATTAAGCTTGATTCTTTCATTATCTCTTCTTATTTTTCTCGAGTTTTCTACACTGGAACTTCTGGCAGAAAATATGCCTGTCAAAGATAAAGAAGAAGTTGAAATAAATATAGAATTTCAGGCTAAAAATACTGAAAGTTTACTAAAAACTGCTCCAGACAGTAAAAAAACCAGTAATCAAAATAATGCTGCAAGTAGTGATCTCAATAGTAAGAAAAAAACTGTGAAAAAATATACAGCAGATAGCACAAAGCCTATTGAAGATAGTATTGAAGATCAAAAAACACCTGTAGAAAATAAAGATCAGCTTTTAACTGAAGATAAAACATCAGAAAAAGAAGAGAAATCGTTAAATGAGAAAACTGAATAAATCAAAAACGAAAGTAAAGAAATAGTTGAAAAGAAAAAAGATAATAATAAAGAAAAACCTAAAAGTGAAAGTGAAACCCCTAAACCAAAAAAAGAACCAGTAAAAACTAAAGTTGATGACACAAATACAGATCAAAATAATAATAAAAATAAAATTAAAGATGACAAAATTGATGATACCCAAAATAAATCAATAGATAAACCAGCCTGGCTTAACGAATTAGAAAAAGAAAAGAACGAAAAAGAAAAAACCAAAGATGAAAAAATAAGTAATAAAAAAGAAAATAAAAAATTTAATTTAGATAAATTTATATCCGATCTGGAAAAAGAAGATGCTATCCAAACAAATGATACTAAAAAATCAGTAAAAGACACCAATGATAATAATATAAAGGATTATGATGAAAATACAGAAAAAAGCCAGAACACTCAAAATAGTAATGCCAGCAAAACTAATATAAGTAAAAATCCTCTTCAAAATGAAGAAAAAAATAATAAAGATAATAGCACAAATAAAGTCTATGACTTAACTGGTGAAGACAACAAAAATATTGAAAAACCCGGGATTGTCGGGTACAGCAGACCTCACTACCCCGAAAATCTTCGCAGAAGAAATATAGAAGGAGAAGTACTTCTGCAGCTAATAGTAAATAAAGACGGCAGCAGCAAAAATATAGAAGTATTTGAAAGTTCTGGTTATAAAAGTTTTGATAAAACAGCAGTAGAAGCTGTTTCTGGCTGGGATTTTAAACCTGCTGTATTGAATGGGGAAGAAATAAGTGTTAAAATTATTTTACCATTAAAATTTGAACTCGCAGATTAATCAGGAGGAATATTTATGATTTCAGAATTTATTGCAAAAGCCGGGCCAGTCTCATATCCGTTATTAATCGCAGCTTTTTTAACAATATTTTTATTAATAGAAAGATCCATAATTTTTTTAATTAATTACAAAAGAATTGACAAAGAAAAATACCTCAAACATATAAAAAATTATTCAGCTGGAAAATATAAAAATGATAATATTATTAACAAAAAAAGTAATTCAGCTGCAAAAATATATAATTATGTTTTCCAAAAATCACCAAAAAACAGAAAAGAGTTTAATCTTATGATGGATAGTGCAGAACTTGACTATCTACCTCAATTAGAAAGGGGACTGGGACTGCTGAATTTTATTGGACAGGCTTCACCAACTTTAGGTCTGTTAGGTACTGTAACCGGAATGATAAAGACTTTTCAGGTTTTAGGACTGGGAGGCAGTCCTGAACAGATGGCTGTTGGTATATCAGAAGCACTGCTGACAACTGCAGCAGGATTACTTATTTCTTTACCTGCAGTTGGTGGATACCATTTTTTTTATGGAAAGCTTGAAAAAATGATTACACAACTGGAAAATCTGCGTATTGAAACAGAAATTATGCTCTTTAACGGTAATACTGAGGGTGGTAAAGATGAAGTATAAACCATCTAAAAAGAGAAATGGAAGCAATCTTGCTCCAATGATAGATATAGTTTTTCTGTTATTAATATTTTTTCTTGTCTCTTCAACACTACAGGGAGAAGAAGCAGTATACAATATCAATCTTCCGAACAGTAATATTGGTGGACAGCAGGAACAGCAGATAATTAAATTGTTTTTAACAGAAGATAATAAAATTATTTTTCAAAATAAAAAAATTACCGGTGAAGATTTAAAGAATTTTTTAAGAAATTCAGTTCAAATAAATAAAGAAAAAACAGTAAAAATATATGCTGATAAAAAAACAGACTTTCAATATATTGTTTCTCTGATTGAAAATTTAAAAGAAAGTAATTTTAATAAAATAAGTTTTACTGTTAGAGAAAAAAGATGAGTATTGATGCTCATCTTTTTTTAATTGTGTAAATTTATTAATTCAAATATTTATATTAACCCCTAAATTTTAATTTCAGCAGCTGTTTTATGAGAAGTTTTAAAATTTAAAATATAAAATATATTATTTATTTTAATATCAATAAAGGAATTAAAGGAATTTTTAAGAATTATATATAATAGAGAACTTGTAGTGGGAGGCAGATATGGAATATTTGATGCTGGAAAATTTACATGATCTACAATACTGGTTAATGCTGAATCATAAAAGTCACAGATTAATATATGTTATCGGGCTGTTGGTACTATTTGCTTATATAATACGTACTATTACTGAAAAATTTAGGATTCCAAGTGTAGTTGGCTATATTGTCCTGGGAACAATCTGCAGTATTAGTGTTGTAAAACAGCTGCCTTTTTTATCAAAGGAATTTGTTGCCTGGTATGGTTATTTATTAAACACCTTTAATTTTATAACTGTTCTTGCTGTTTCATTTATATCTTTTTCAATAGGCACTTCCCTTTCTATTAAGGTTTTGCGCCGACTTGAATTAGAATTTACTGCAATTGTACTTTTAGAATTAATAGGAGCTTTTGTTCTAGATTCAGGATCTATGCTTGCTATTGGCCAGCCGCTTTTTGTAGCTATTTTACTTGGAACAATTGCAACAGCGACTGCACCAGCAGCTACAGTAATGGTTCTACGCGATTTTAGTC
The DNA here is from genome assembly GCA_964559325.1 of uncultured Halanaerobium sp. Taxonomy (GTDB): domain Bacteria; phylum Bacillota; class Halanaerobiia; order Halanaerobiales; family Halanaerobiaceae; genus QPJE01. The sequence goes on from CAZLIW010000009.1 coordinate 7,363, forward strand.
TGCAGGGTGAACTATCAGCAACACTGATGGTTGTACTGGCACTTGATGAAGCTCTTGCTTTAATTATATTTACATTTATGGAACCTTTTGCACTTACAACAGCAACTTCAGGAGCGGAAATAAGTTTTGTTGGTATATTTCTTTTACCATTATTTAAAATATTGAGTGCTATAATCATTGGTGTAATAACAGGATATATTTCACAGAGAATGATGGCAAGCTGTACTTCAGAAAGCAGAAAAGTTCTCCTGATACTGGCCACTATTTTTGGTTCATCAGCTCTGGCTATTTTCTTACATATTTCTCCACTTATAACAAATATAGCGGTTGGATTTGCATACCGCAATTTTGCAGTAAAAAGGCTGGAGATAGCAGAAAAAATTGATATACTTACTGTACCATTATTTGCTGCTTTCTTTATTTTAGCTGGAACAAAAATACAGATAAGTAGTTTGCTGAACTTAAAATTCTTAATTATTGCTGTAATATATACCGTCGCAAGAATTACAGGTAAATTAGGAGGTTCATATCTAGGAGCGAAAATTTCTTCTGCACCATCTGAAGTTCAAAAATATTTAGGGTTTGGACTGCTTCCTCAAATTGGTGTTGCTATTGATCTGGCATTTATTATTCAGAGAGATTTCATTCATCTGCCGGGAGAAGCTTCTCATGTTTCAATGCTTATTTTAAATATAATTCTATTTACTTCTTTTATAACTGAGATAATTGGTCCACTTACAACTGAATATGGATTGATTAAAGCAGGAGAGATTAAGAAGGCAAAATGTTAGGATAATACAATTAGGAGGAATCTCAAATGAACAGAGGAACAGGAATGTTTTTAGTTTTTATTGCTCTTATATTACTGACAGCAGTAATTGTAAATGGTTTATATTTTGATAATAGTGTATTTACTGGATTAAAAGCTGATGAAAGCAGTGATGCTAAACTTAATGAAAAAGCAGAATCTGTAGCTGTTAATTTGAATATCAGTGCAGAAAAAGATTTTGACCCCGAAGCTGTAGAGGTTCAACTGGGAGTTGAAAGCAGAGATATTGATCTTCAGGCTGCAGTCAGCGATAATAATGAAAAGATGACCTCATTATTAGAAATGCTGGAAAAAGAAGACCTCACTGAAATAGAAACAGAAGATTACAGAGTTTATCCAGTAAATAACTATAGTAATGAGGATATAGAAAGCGAATACCAGGTTGTAAATAGAATTTCTTTTAAAAGTGAAAATTTAGAAAAAGTGCCGCTTATTTTAGGGAAAGCTCTTAATCAGGGAGCCAATAACTTATCTCAGATAAACTATCAGCTGAAAAATGAAGAAAATGCTGTAAATGAAGTTACAGCATTGGCATTGGATACACTGAATAAAAAAGCTGGATTTTTAAGAGATAAACTGGGCAAAAAGGAATATCAGATTAAAACTATCAACCTGGGAGGTCAGAATGTTTACAGAGCAGAAAAATCATTAAATATGGACAACACTCCCAGAGCTGAGTCGGTTTCAGTACCAATTAAAAAAGAGAAGGTAAAAATATCTGTCAGTCTTTCTGCTGAAATATTGCTCAAATGATTTATGATTTTTAAAATGATTTCTCTTAATTTTTAATATGTTAAAAAAATAAAAATATATAAAAATTATTTATGGAGAAGGATTTTAGCTGCCTTCTCCATATCTTTTTTAGACGCAACTAAAAAAACCTGATTGCCAGAATATATTTGTCTGCTGCCTCGGGGTACTATAAATTTATCTTCTTTTTTATCAAAAATTCCTGCAATAACACAGTTTTCCGGGAAGTTTTTTTTGCTTACAATTTCCGAAATCTGCATTCCAGAAATTTGGGAATTATCGGGTATTGTTAAGATTGAAACTTCTGCTTTCCCCTCACCAAGAGAAGCAACTTTGCGTACATCCGGCTCTTCTATATCAAGAATAAATTTTTCTACAATCAATTCCATAGTTGCTGCAATATTTGTCGCACCTGCCATTTGATAGGCATTTTCGTATTCCGGTTCACGCATTCTCACCATTATTTTATCTACACCAAAATTTTTTGCAAGCAGGCTGAAGGAAAGATTATCGGCATCATCACGCATTACTCCAATTGCAATATCACATTTTTCAATTCCTGCTTCCTTAAGTACATCAATTCTGGTAGCATTCCCAAGTACAGAAACAGCTCCATATCTGCTATAAATTTTTTCTGCAACACTTTGTTCTTTTTCAATTACAATAACATCATGTTTTTTAACAAGATTTTTTGTTAAATTACTGCCTGCAATTCCTCCACCAGCAATTATAATATACAATTTAAGCTCCTCCTTTATAATTTCCAGGCTTTTTTTGAAAACAATATTATTATTGGAAATATTTCAAGCCTTCCGGCCAGCATTCCAATTATATATGTAAACTTAATTACAGGTGACAGGGAGGCCATTTTAGGAACGGAAAAGAAAAATGGTCCTATATTACCTACAGCAGAAAACATGCCTGAATAAGCCTGCCAGCCGTTTAAATCAGAAAATATAGAAGTTACAAGACCTCCAATTAAAATAAAAATCAGCCAGATCAAAAATATACCTGCAAGCTTATTAATTTCCTCACTGCTGATAATTTTTTTGTCTACTGTTACAGGTATAACTGCTCGCTCCGGTAAATATATTTTTTTGACTTCCCTTTTAAATAATCTTGATAATATATTAATTCTCATAATTTTAAATCCACCTGCAGTTGATCCAACACAGCCTCCAATAAGCATAAATACAAGAAACATCTGTCTGGAAGCTGCCGGGAAAAATTCTGAATTAATATTTTGAGTACCAAATCCTGTTGTCGTAATAATAGAAACAACCTGAAATAAAACCTTTCTAAATACTTCTTCGAATGAAATTCCTACAGCAGTGTTTAATATTATTATCAATCCTGTTATAATAGATGTTGAATAAAAAATAATTTTAACAAAAGTTTTGAATTCTGTATTATCTATAACTTCTCTGTAATTTCCTGTAAATAGCCGAAAATGAAGCAAAAAATTTACACCACCTAAAAACATAAAAATTATAATGACATATTCTATTAAAATATAGTTTTGATAGCCCAATTGTGCAAAACTACCAACACTTGCATCATAAGCTGAAAAACCGCCTGTAGATAGGGAGGTAAAGCTGTGAGTTATTGAATCAAATGGACTTAGACCAAGAGACATTAGTATAATTGTTTCCAAAAGAATAAATCCAAGGTAAATAGACCAGAGTATTTTTACAGTTTTAAAAATATTAGGTACAGGTCTTGAGACATTGATTTTATGGCTTTCAGCACTAAAAAGCTGCCAGATCTGACCTTTTGACCTGGTGGATATGAGGAGAAAAAAAGTCAGGATACCCAATCCACCTAAAAGCTGTATCAGGCTTCTCCAGAACAAAATTGATTTCGGCATTGTATCCAAATTTACAAAAACCGTTATACCTGTTGTTGTAAAACCGCTGACTGCTTCAAAAAATGCATCAATAAAAGACTTTTCCAGAGCAATAATAAAAGGAATAGAACCAAGTAAAGATACAATAATCCAGCCTAAAGAACAGAGAAGCATAGCAGTTGTAAGGTCTATATATATATTATCTTTATCAGTGGGTAAACGCATTAAAATTGAAATAAAAAATGAAATTAATGATGTATAATAAAATGCCTGATAAATTTGATTACCTTCCTGAAGGTAAAAAGATAGGAGCAGCGGAATTATAATTATTATTCCTAAGATTAAACTCAGAGAACTTAAATAATAAAAAATGGTGTTGTATTTTTTGTATCTGTACATATGGCACCTCCTGTAAGTCATATATATTTAAATTTTGATTTGATATTCTAATATTGTTTATTCTATAATAATTGTCCAGTTCCTTTAAGAATTTAACCAGTAAATAGAAAAAAATTATAAAAAATATATTATTGATTGATTAGTGAAAGGGGATATTTTTTTATGAAAAGAAATATTTATTTAAAAAAGAGTGAAACAAGAAAATCACTGCAGGAATGGCTTAATGAATTTAAAAATTATAAATTAGATACAGAAAAAATAAAAGTCATAGAAGCTGAAGAAAGAGTTATTTCTCAATCAGTATATGCAGAAAGATCCGCCCCAAATTTTTATGCCTCTGCAATGGATGGAATTGCTGTAAATGCAGCTGACAGTTATGATGCTGATGAAAGAAATCCGGTTACTTTATCAAAAGATAATTTTAGCTGGATTGATACTGGTGATCCTGTACCTGACAAGTTTAATGCAGTCATAAAAATAGAAGAAATAAACAAAATCAATTCAGAAACTGTAATAATAGAAAAATCAATTTCTCCCTGGCAAAATATTCGTATGGTAGGAGAAAGTGTTATCAAAAATACTTTAATAGCTCCAGTTAATACAAAACTTAAATTTTTTCATATAGGTGCATTTTTAGAAGCAGGAGTTACAGAAATAAATGTTTATAAAAAAATAAAAATCGGAATTATTCCTACTGGAAGTGAACTTGTAAATGCAGAAGGGACTCCTCAGGCAGGGCAGCTTGTAGATTTTAATTCCCAGATGGTTAAAGTTATGGCCGAAAAATGGGGAGCAGATGTCCAGATTTCTGATATTATACCTGACAGTGAAGATAGATTAAATAAAATTTTTAATGAATATAATAAAAAATATGATCTGACTATTATATTATCTGGTTCATCAGCAGGAAGTGAAGATTTCAGCAGAAAAGTTATAGAAAACAGAGGTAAAATATTAACTCACGGAATAGATATGATGCCGGGAAAACCAATTATTTTAGCTTCAGTTAACAAAAAACCTGTAATAGGACTGCCGGGATATCCTCTTTCAGCAATTTTCACATTTTATTATTTTGGTCAAAATATAATAAAATATATTGGTGAAAAAGAAAAATTGGATATAAAATTCAAAAACAGCACTACTCGTCGAAAAATTTCCTCTTCTGTTGGAAATAATGAGTTAAAAAGAGTTCTGCTTCGTTATGATGGAAATGATTTAATATCCATACCTGGAAAAAGTGGAGCAGCTGCAATGGATTCTCTGATAAAATCTGATGGAATTGCTTTGATAAAAAGCAGTAAAGAAGGTATAGAAGCTGGAGAAAATCTTCCAATAATACCTCTTAAATCAGAATCACAAATTAGAAACAGCCTTCTTTTAGCAGGCAGCCATGACCTTACTCTTGATATTATAAAAAATGAATTTTCCTCAAAACACGGAGGGCTTGATTTTAAATACATTACATCAGGCAGTATGGGGGGATTAACTTCTCTAAAAAGAAGGGAAGCAGAAATTGCAGGAGCACATCTTTTGGACACAGAAACCGGGAATTATAATGAAAGTTTTGTTAAAAAACTATTTAATAATGAAGAAATGGTAATAGTAAATCTTGTAAAAAGAGAACAGGGTTTAATGGTAGTTAAAGGTAATCCTAATAAAATTTCTGAACTGGATGATATAATAAAAAAAGATCTAAATTATATAAATCGCCAGAAAGGAGCTGGAACAAGAGTACTTCTCGATTATATGCTTGAGCAGAAAAATATTAATAAGAAAAATCTCAATGGTTACAGAAGAGAAGTCTATACACATATAGCTGCAGCAGCTGCTGTAGCCAGTGGAGGCGCTGATGCAGCACTGGGAATTAAAGCAGCAGCAGATATTATGGGGTTAGATTTTATTCCAGTTAAAGAAGAAAGATATGATTTTGTCTTCCGCAAAAATAAAATACATGACAAAAAAATTGAACAACTGCTGGATTTGATTAAGTCAGATAAATTTAAAAATAAAATATTAAATATGGATGGATATAAAACAGATATAACCGGGAAAATAAAATATTTGTAAAAATAATTTGCATATGGAAATTATTACCTTTATAATGATATTAAACTATCTATGGAGGTAATACTGTGCATATTGATCAATCTTTTTACCTGGTTATATTAAATGGAATTAGTGGATTTGGTCCAAAAACAATTAATTCGATTCTCAATCAGAATATTAAACTTCAGTCCGTTTGGGAGATGGACGGTAGAGAACTGGAGGACATCAATATAAAGGGAAGAAAAAAAAGAAAGCTTATAGAAACCAGAAAAAAGCTGGATATACATGACCTTTACAGCAGTTTTAAAAATAAAGATTTTAACTATATTACTGTTATAAACGAAAATTATCCACAGAAACTACATCAAATTTACGATCCTCCTCCTGTATTATTTTATAAAGGGAAAAATTTGTTTGATCATCCTTCAGCGGCAATTGTGGGTTCAAGAAATTCAACAGTATATGGTAGAAAAACAACATATAATATTGCCAGGAAGCTAGCAAATAAAAATATTAATATTATTAGTGGAATGGCAAAAGGGATAGATTCGGCCGCACACAGAGGTGCTTTAAAATCAGATTTTAAGAAAACAACTGCTATTATGGGATCTGGATTTGAATATATTTACCCTTCAGAAAATAAAATTCTTTCCCAAAAAATTAAAAAAAACGGTATGCTTATTAGTGAATTTAATCCAGATATTAGCCCTACTCCGGGCAACTTTCCTCGAAGAAATAGAATTATTAGTGGTCTGGCAGATATCGTGCTGGTTATGGAAGCCGGGAGAAAAAGCGGCTCACTAATTACAGTAAATTTTGCATTAGAACAGGGAAAAGATGTTATGGCATTACCTGGAAATATTGATAGACCTACAAGTAGAGGCACTAATAATTTAATTCAGGATGGTGCAGCTGTTATAACATCAGCACAGGATGTACTTGACCATTTAAATTTATATATACAAAAATATGAAAAAAAGAAAGATAATAATGAAGATAAAAAGGACGATATTTATCCGGATTTAAATTATAATGAGAAAAAAATTCTGCAGATTTTTCAACATGAAATAGAACTTAACTACAATCAAGTTAAAAAAATAAGTGGTTTTGACAGTGATATTCTGGATAAAATACTGATAAGTTTGGAATTCAAAAATCTGATAATTCATAGAAAAGGAAAAAAATATATATATAAGGGTTTACAAAATCTATTAAAACCAATATAATATAATACTAGTTATAGATTTTTATTTAAAGGAGGAAGACAGCAGGTATTATTACCTGTAATAAAATGGATAAAAACTTAATTGAAATTATAAGCTTTTTAATTAAAAAAATACTGGATGATGAAGACATATTTTTGAATCAGGATGAAATCATTGAAGAATTAAAGTATCTTGGTTATGATATGGAAGATATAAATGAAGCATTTTCTTTTGTTTTTGATAACTCTGTACTTTTTGATGACAGTGATTTTTATTTTGACAGCAGCATGCAGAGTGGTTATAACAGAGCTTTTACCGAAACAGAAAAAATGTATTTTAACAGTATGGCTAAAGGAATTATTTTTAAATTAAACAATCTCAAGATTCTGCCCCCTGATGAGTTCGAAATGCTTATTACAAAAATGATGCAGTCAGCAGTTTTTGGTTTTTTAGAAACAGAAAGAATTTGGCAGCTGATAAATGAAGTTGTAGAAGAACCGGAAAAGTTAATTTATATTGCAGACAACATAAGTGAATTTAAAGATGGAAAACTTAACTATCAAATAGTAAACTAGTGTTTACTGGAGGTATGTATTTTAATGGCAAATAAAAAAAATAAAAATCTTGTAATAGTTGAATCACCGGCAAAAGCAAAAACAATAGCTAAATTTTTAGGGAAAAATTATAATGTTGAAGCCTCAATGGGTCATGTTATAGATTTACCAAAAAGTAAAATTGGGATAGATATTGAAAATGATTTTGAACCAAATTATATTACTATCCGTGGAAAAGGTAAAACATTAAATAAGTTAAGAAAAAAAGCTAAAAAGAGCAGTGAAGTTTTTCTTGCAACTGACCCTGATAGAGAGGGTGAAGCAATTTCATGGCATCTATCAAGGGCTCTTAAACTTGATGATACAAATAATATTAGAATTGAATTTAATGAAATTACAAAATCAGCAATCAAAAAAGCTATTAAAAACCCCCGCACAATTGATTACAATCTGGTTGATGCACAGCAGGCAAGGAGACTTCTTGACAGACTGGTTGGCTATCGTTTAAGCCCCCTTTTATGGAAAAAAGTACGCAGGGGATTAAGTGCCGGCAGAGTACAGTCGGTGGCTGTAAAAATAATATGTCATCGTGAAGAAGAAATTAGAGACTTTGAAGAAGAAGAATACTGGACTCTAGAAGTAAAACTAAAAAATGGAAAAGATAAAATAACTGCAGATCTTTACAGGATAAATAATAAAAAGTTCAATATCGATAATAAAGATGATATGGATGAAATAATTTCAGATATAAAAGATAAAGATTTTGAAATTATTAAAGTTAAAGAACGTAAAAGAAGAAGAAATGCAAAATCTCCTTTTACAACTAGTACGATGCAGCAGAATGCAGCAAACAGGCTGGGCTTTACTGCTAAAAAGACAATGTTTTTAGCTCAGCAGCTTTATGAAGGAATAGATGTTGGCAGTGAAGGTACAGTTGGTTTAATCAGTTATATCAGAACTGACAGTACTCGAATATCTACTGAAGCCAGAGATAGTGCTGTTAATTTTATAAAAGAAAAATTTGGCAACAAATTTTTGAGAAAATCCTCTGCAAAGAAAAATAATAAAAATGCACAGGATGCACATGAGGCAATTAGGCCGACAGATGTAAATAGAACCCCTGAAAAAATGAAAAAATGTCTAAATAATGATCAGTTCAAACTATATGAACTTATCTGGAATCGCTTTACCGGAAGTCAGATGAGTGCAGCGATTTATGAGACAGTTTCTGCTGTTTTAAAAAGTGGAGATAAATATAAATTTAGAGTTAGTGGATCAAGGCTTCTTTTCCCCGGACACCTTATTTTAACAGGAAAATCTATGGAAGACGAAATTGATCTGCCTGAATTAAAAGAAGGAGATAGCTATAAAGCAGAAGAAAATAATCCAGAACAGCACTTTACCAATCCACCACCAAGATATTCTGAGGCAAGTCTGGTAAAAACTCTAGAAGAAGAAGGTATTGGCCGTCCAAGTACTTATGCACCAACACTTTCTACAATAGTTTCCCGCAATTATGTCAAAAAAATGGGGAAATATCTGCATCCAACAGAACTTGGAGAAACAGTGACAGAACTGCTGTCTGAATATTTTCCAGATGTTACTGATGTTGAATTTACTGCTGAACTGGAAAAAAGACTTGATGAAATAGAAAATGGAAATGAAGAATGGAAAAAGGTTTTAAGAGATTTTTATGAACCTTTTTATAAAAGATTAGAATATGCGCGCGAAAATATGGAAAAAATAGAAATTGTAGAAGAAACAGATGAAGTTTGTGATGTCTGCGGCAGACCAATGGTTGTAAAATACGGACGCTATGGCAAATTCCTGGCCTGTTCGGGATATCCAGAATGTAAAAACACCAAACCTTTTGTGATCAAAACAGGTGTCAGCTGTCCTGACTGTGAAGATGGTGAAATAATTGAACGCAAAACTAAAAAAGGAAAAACCTTTTATGGATGCAGCAATTATCCTGACTGTAATTTTATGACCTGGAATAAACCTGTTAAGAAACCCTGTCCGGAATGCAGCAGTTTAATGGTAGAAAAAAGATCAAAATCAAAAGGTAAATATTATAAATGCACAAATAAAGAATGTGGTCATGAAGAAAAAGCAGAAGAGTAATAAATTTTCCAATTAGCATATCTTTTAAGCAGTATATAATAACTTTTAAAATTAAAATAAAAACTGCTGCTTTTTCTCTGTTTAAAGTTGTGAATATTATCTCGTAAACTTGACTTTTATAATCAATTCATGTTAATATTAAAAAAATAGATTAAAACTATTTTGAATCATATGACAATTTAAAAATAAGTTTTATAAGGAGTATAAGAAAAGGAGGTTCTAAATTGTCGGTAACAGATTTTAAAGCAACAACTATAGTTGCTGTTAGGCACAAAAACTGTACTGCTCTGGCAGGTGATGGCCAGGTAACACTCGGCAATACAGTTATGAAAGGGACAGCTAAAAAAGTAAGACGTTTATATAATGATGAAGTTTTAGCTGGTTTTGCAGGCACATCTGCTGATGCCTTTACTCTATTTGAAAAATTTGAGGGAAAGCTGGAAGAATATCATGGTAATCTGCAGAGGGCAGCAGTGGAGCTTGCTAAAGAGTGGAGAACAGATAAAATTTTAAGAAAACTTGAAGCTTTGCTAATTGTTGCAAATCTGGATGAAATTTTGATTATTTCCGGAAATGGTGATGTTATAGAACCAGATGGAAAAATATCTGCAATTGGTTCTGGTGGTCCTTATGCTAGAGCTGCAGCATCTGCTCTTTTAAACCATGCTGGTCGTTTAGATGCCGGAGATATTGCCAGAGAAGCACTAGATATAGCGGCTTCTATTTGTATTTATACCAACAATAATATAACTCTGGAACTGTTAACCGGAGGTGAAGAAGAGGATAATAATGAATAAAGAATTTACTCCAAAAGAAATAGTTAAAGAACTTGATAAATTTATTATTGGACAGGATGAAGCGAAAAAATCAGTTGCAATTGCTCTCCGCAACAGATATCGGCGCAAACTGGTGGCAGATGATCTAAAAGAAGAAATTATTCCAAAAAATATTCTTATGATTGGTCCAACAGGTGTTGGAAAAACTGAGATAGCACGCAGACTAGCTAAAATAGCCAGTGCTCCTTTTATTAAAATTGAAGTAACAAAATTTACTGAGGTTGGTTATGTTGGTCGTGATGTTGAATCTATGATAAGAGATATTACAGAATCTGCAATTAGAATGGTGAAAGAAGAAAAAATGAAAGACGTTGAAACTGAAGCCGAACAGCTTGCTTTAGAAAGAATTGTAGATAAAATTCTGCCTGGAAGCCAAAAGAAAAAAAAGGATCCTTTTTCCTTTTTAATGGATAAAAAAGATTCTTCAGATAATAGCGCTTCCTCAGATGATGAGGAAACTGATAATAGAATAGAAAAACGAAGAGAAAGAATGCTGAAAAATCTAAAAGATGGAAAACTTGATGATAAAAAAATAGAAATAGAAATTGAAGCAAGTTCTCCACAGATGTTAGAAATTTTTTCTGGATCTGGTGTTGAAGAAATGGGAGTAAACTTCCAGGATATGCTGGGAAATATTTTTCCTGGACAGAAAAAACAGAAAAGAGTATCTATTGCAGAAGCTAAAGATATTTTGAAAGAATCTGAAGCTCAAAAACTTATAGATATGGAACAGGTTAAAAATGAAGCTATAAGCAAAGTAGAAAATGATGGAATCATTTTTTTAGATGAAATTGACAAGATTGCTGGTAGAGAATCCGGCTCAGGCCCTGAAGTCTCGCGAGAAGGTGTTCAGCGGGACATACTTCCTATTGTGGAAGGTTCTACAGTAGTTACAAAACATGGTTCAGTAAAAACAGATCATATTCTATTTATTGCTGCTGGTGCATTTCATGTTTCCAGCCCTTCGGATTTAATCCCTGAACTTCAGGGGAGATTTCCAATTAGAGTTAATTTAAATAGTTTAAGTATGGATAATTTTAAAGATATATTATTAATTCCTAAAAATTCTCTTATTAAACAATATATTGCTCTTTTGAAAACAGAAGGAATAAAAATTAATTTTACAGAAAAAGCAATAGAAGAAATTGCAACTTTTGCCTTTGATGTAAATGAAGAAACAGAAAATATTGGTGCACGCAGACTGCAGACAATTATGGAAAAGCTGTTAGAAGATTTATCTTTTGCAGCACCTGATATGGATGCAGCAAATTTTGAAATTGATGTTGACTATGTTAATGAAAAATTAAAGGATGTTGTACAAAATAAAGATTTAAGCAGATATATACTGTAATAAAAATTCGAACTGGAGGTAATTAAAATGGATAATTTATTAGAAAAAAGCAGAAAAATAAATCGACTACTACAGAGAACTGGGGGAAAGGCTGTAGATTTTAGTGATATGGCATATGTTTTAAAAGAAGCCATTAGCTGTAATGTATATGTAACAAGCAGAAAGGGAAAGATTTTAGGATACAGCCTTTTAGATGATTTTGAATGTGACATTATGGAAAATGAGGTAATAGATAAAGGTGAATTTCCGGAAAACTATAATAATGGTCTGCTGAGAATAAGAGAAACAAGATCTAATATAGAACAAAAAGAAGGAAAGTGTGTTTTTGCAAAAGATGAAGACTGCCTGTTTGAAGACAAATTAACTACAATTGTTCCTGTTATTGGAGGCGGTGATCGTCTGGGTACACTTGTTCTTGCCAGATATGGAACTAAATTTAATGATCAGGATCTTGTACTTGCAGAATATGGTGCTTCTGTGGTTGGCATGGAAATTATACGCTCAAGAAGTGAAAAAATAGAAAAAGAAGCCCGCAAAAAAGCTGCTGTACAGATTGCTATTGATACACTTTCTTACTCAGAATTAGAAGCTATTGAACATATCTTTGATGAATTAGATGGTTTGGAAGGGCTTTTGGTAGCAAGTAAAGTTGCTGATAGAGTTGGTATAACAAGATCAGTAATAGTAAATGCATTAAGAAAATTTGAAAGTGCTGGAGTCATAGAATCGCGCTCCTTAGGTATGAAGGGAACTTATATTAAAGTTCTTAATGATTATCTGCTGGAAGAATTAGATAAGCTAAAAGCATAAAGTAAAATGCCCTTCCATTCTGAAGGGCTTTTATTTTTTTAGAAATTTTGTTGATTAATCTTTGAAACTATGGTATAATTTTTTGTGGCAAAATACACACGGCAGTTGATCTAAACACTGGTGCTGTATCAAAATACAGTTGTGTTTGGAGCTGATGCTGTCGGAGGAAAAACCAGGAAAGGAGGTGCAGGAGTTATGTCAGTTGTAAACATGAAACAACTCCTCGAATCG
>CAZLIW010000010.1:0-15759 GCA_964559325.1 uncultured Halanaerobium sp.
CTCTAATGACAGCAGTTTATGCCATTAAAAATATGATTGGAGAAGAAAAGGTGAACGGTTTTGCCAAGAAGATAGCAGGTAATATTGTTCTTCGCTATACACTTCTTCCAGTTATGGCTGTATTCTTTCTGACAAATCCAATGGCTTATACATTTGGTACTTTTCTTCCCGAAAGATATAAGCCTGCTTTTTATGATGCAGCAGTTTCATTTGTTCATCCAATCCTGGGTCTTTTCCCACATGCCAATCCGGCAGAATTATTTGTCTATATGGGAATTGCCAACGGTATTCAGGAAGCAGGATTTTCTCTTGGCGCTCTGGCTATAAGGTACTTTATAGTTGGTGTGGTAGTAATATTTATTAGAGGTCTTGTTACTGAACGTATAACTGTCTGGATGATGAACAGAGAAGGTGTAGAATTAGAAGGATTTTAATATAAAGCTTAGTAGTAGAAAATATTTCATATAAAGCTTAACTTAAAAATCTCAAATTATAAAAAGTGACTTATAATGATAAATATAATAAAGGAGGAAAAGTAATGGCTTATAAAGCTGTAAAGATTAGCCGTTCCAGCAATGGATGGGGAGGACCGCTTGTCCTTAAACCGACAGATGAAAAAAATGTAGTTGCATCTATGACCGGTGGTGGAATTGATTCAGTTGCCAAAAAGATTGCTGAGATGAGTGGAGCCGAAGCCAAAGATGCTTTTAATAATAGTGTTCCCGAAGAAAAGATTATGTGTGTAGTTATCGATTGTGGTGGAACCGCTCGTGCAGGAGTTTATCCAAAGAAAAGAATTCCAACTGTTAATTTAACTCCAGCAGGACAGGTTGGTCCACTTGCAAAACATATAAAAGAAGATATTTATGTTTCTGGAGTAAAAGAAAGTACTATTGAGTATGCAGAAGATGAATCAGAGGTTGTAGAAAGTGAAGTAGAATCTGCAGGAGCTTCTGAAGCTGAAGAAGAAAAAGAAGGCCTTAAAGCCAAAAAAGCTGCAGAAGCAGAAGGAAAAGGTGGTATAACAGGATTTATTGCCAATATTGGTAGAGCTATGGGTGGAGTAGTAGGAATATTTTATCAGGCAGGTCGTGAAACAATAGATCAGCTGATAAAAAACATTATACCATTTATGGCTTTTATCGCAACAATAATAGGTATAATCAATGCTACCGGACTTGGTGAATTTATTGCTAATACACTTTCACCACTGGCAAGTACACTTCCTGGACTTCTATTACTGACAGTTATAGCATCACTTCCCTTTCTGTCTCCAATCCTTGGACCAGGTGCAGTAATTGCCCAGATTATAGGTGTTATGATCGGTGTAGAAATCGGAAAAGGCAATATTCCACCTCAGTTTGCATTACCTGCACTGTTTGCGATTAACCCACAGGTAGGTTGTGACTTTGTTCCGGTAGGTTTAAGTCTTGGTGAAGCTGAACCGGAAACACAGGAAATTGGAGTTCCAGCTGTGCTGATTTCCAGAGTAATAACAGGACCATTGGCAACAATAATTGCTTACTTTGCCAGTTTTGGTTTATATTCTTAAGATATAGTGTGCTTATTAATTAATACAGCAAAAATAAAAAATTATTTTAACCTATATTAGATATTTATTGATCAGTATTTGATGCTAATTTAATTGATATAAAATAATAATATGTTTAATATTAAAATGATAATATGTGGAGTGTTAAAGTGATTGTATGTCAGATATTTGATAGGATGTTGTAAATTAATAGAAATTTAATGATTGTATGATAATTAGAATTTGTAATTCTCAGGTTGAAATATTGCAGGGAATAAAGCAATATTCGCACTTTTTTTAAAGCTTTTGTTGTACTTAATTATACAGGAGGAGGAAAAGCTTTTGGAAACAATTTATGAAGTAGAAGTTACTGGTTTGGGTGAAGGTGTTGACGAATTTTTGGAACAGGATTTAATAGTTCTTTTTAATAATAATGCACCTGCAGAGCTGGCCGAAATTTCTGTTATTCATACAGAAACAGAGCTGAAAGGCGAGATAGAAGCAGGCGATATTATAAGCATAGATGATAACGATTATAAGATCACCGCTGTTGGTGAAGTAGTTAATAAGAATATAAGTAGGTTGGGTCATTCAACTTTAAGATTTAATGGCAATGATGAAGCACAGCTTCCGGGAGATATAAATGTCGAAAAATCTCCACTGCCTGATGTTAAAAAAGGAACTATTATTAAGATAATCAAAAAATAACTTAAATAAAAGGTGATAATAATGAGACTTTATAATGAGTTGAAAAAGAGAGAAAGTATGGGAAATAAGATTAAAGTTGCTCTGATAGGTGCCGGTCAGATGGGTACAGATATTGTGAGCATGGTTTCTTCAATGCCAGGGCTGGATATTGGTGCTGTAGTAGATATCAATCTGGAAAATGCTCAGACAGCATATAAGCTTTCAGGACTTAAAGAAAATGAAATTAAGGAAAGCAGCAGTAAAACTGAAATTGAAGATCTGATAATGCACAATAAAGCAGTGATTACATCTGATTCTAATATAGTTACAGAAGTTGATAATATTGATGTGGTAATAGATGCAACAGGAGTACCAGAAGTAGGTGCTGAGGTTGGATTAAACAGCATAATGAATGGTAAAGACATAGTTATGATGAATGTTGAAGCTGATGTTGTTATAGGGCCCATTCTTAATAAAATGGCCAAAAAGTCCGGTGTAACCTATACTGGAGCAGCCGGTGATGAACCAGCAGCTATTATGGAAATATACGACTATGCCAAAAGTATGGGACTTGAAGTAGTGGCTGCTGGAAAAGGTAAAAACAATCCACTTCAGCTTGATGCCAATCCGGATTCTGTTAGAGAGACTGCAGAAAAAAAGGGAACTACTCCCAGAATGCTGGCTACCTTTGTTGATGGTACAAAAACAATGGTAGAGATGGCGGCAGTCTCCAATGCAACAGGACTTGTACCAGATGTTGTCGGCATGCACGGACCAACGACCAATGTAGAAGATCTTCCCAAAAAGTTTTCTCTAAAAGAACAGGGTGGAATTCTGAACAGCAAGGGAGTAGTTGATTATTCGCTCGGAGATGTAGCACCAGGGGTATTTGTAATAGTAACCTCTGATAATCAACGGGTTAAAGATAGTTTTGCTTACTCCAAGATGGGTTCTGGTCCTAATTATCTACTCTACAGACCTTATCACCTGGTTAGTCTGGAAACACCAATCTCTGCAGCGAGAGCTGTAATTAATGGTGAGGCAACAATTGCTCCCGAGTTTGGGCTGGTAAGTGAAACAATAACAGTGGCAAAAAAAGATCTCAAAAAAGGTGAAACACTTGATGGAATTGGAGGCTTTACAGTTCACGGATCAATCGAAAAAGGTGATACTGCCAGAGAGAAAAACCTCCTCCCTCTCGGCCTAACTCACGGTGCTGTAATGAAAACAAATGTCAAAAAAGGTGACCTTTTAACCTATGATGATGTTGAAATCAAAAAAGATTCCATTATCTATCAGCTGAGAATGATTCAGGATAAGATGCTGTAGAAAAGAAAGATTAACAGGTATCGGGCACTTTAAAAACAAAAGAGTGTCCGGTACCTATATTATTTTACTGTATTTTTTGTACTAATATGCAATTGCTATTTTGATTATATTACCTTATAATTAAATTGAACAGCATTAATTATAAGTTTAAGTCTGGAGGTGCTTGAGATTTATGGAAAAAGTTGAAACAGCATTATACTGTGTAAAATGTGATGAGGAAACTCCCCATACAATAACCTATATAAATGATGAGATTCAGACAATAAAATGTAATAAATGTGGAAGCTCTCATGGAATTGACAAAAAAGAACTGCTGGAGCACTATACAGTTGATACAGTAGAACACATCCTGACAGAGCCGTTTAGGCTGAGCAAGCAGCTTAGAGAAAAGAAATTTTCTATTTTATATTCTCTTCCCAAAAGGCTGCTCACAAAACCTTACAGAATAGCAAAAGATATTAAAGATATTTTAGAAGAAGAATAATCGTTATTTTAAAAGGAGTGCATTATGAGTATTAAAAAATCTAAAATAATTTATTCAGAAGAATTTAATCCATGGTACAACCTGGCTTTAGAAGAACATCTTTTAAATAATGTTGATGATGATGAAATAATATTATACCTGTGGCAGAATGATAATACAGTTGTAATAGGTAGAAATCAGAATGCCTGGAAGGAGTGCCGCTGCAGTCTTCTGGAGGAAGAAGATGATGGCCATCTTGCTAGAAGATTATCAGGAGGGGGAGCTGTCTATCATGATATGGGTAATTTAAACTTTACGTTTCTGATGGGCAGAGATAGTTATGATCTCAAAAAACAGCTGTCAGTGATTCTGGAAGCAGTAAAAGAACTGGGAATTGATGCAGAATTTTCCGGCAGAAACGACCTTGTAGTAGGTGAAAAGAAATTTTCCGGGAATGCTTTTTATTTTGGCAGTAAAAAAGCATATCATCATGGGACAATACTGCTGGATACAGATGTTAAATCTCTGGTGGAATATCTTCAGGTATCAAAAGAAAAGATTATTTCCAAGGGCATAGAATCTGTACGTTCAAGAGTAGTTAATCTTAAGGAAATTAATGATAGAATTAATCTGGATTCACTTAAAGATAAGCTGGAAAAAAGTTTTGGCAGTATTTATACTGATCCAGAAGAAATTTTACATTATGTACCATCAGAAATGGAAGAAATAACAGATCTTTACAAAAAATATTCTTCCTGGGACTGGAGATATGGAGAAACTACTGAATTTGATATAATATTCTCCAATAGATTTGACTGGGGAGAAGTAGAAATAGCTTTAAATTCTGTTAATGCTGTAGTAGAAAATGCAAAAGTTTATTCTGATGCAATGGAAGCGGATCTTTTCGCAGATCTGGGACCTGAGCTGGAAGGTGTTCGCTTTACCAAAGAAAATATTATTAAATCTTTAAAAAATCTAAAAGATGGAAGCAATGAAGAGATTATTTTTGATATGGTAGACTGGATAAAAGAACGGGACTTTTAAGTTTCATTTATTAATCTTAAATTGCAATGATTAATTTTTTGAGTATTATTTATAGAAGTTAGAGTTTGAATGCAGAATTTTTAAATTTACGCAGAAGTAAGAACAAAATTATCAATTGAGACTCATATATATTTTCTAAATATATATTTGACAGATGAAAATTGCTTTGTCTGGATGGAGAGGGGAGTTTTGGGATGGATGAAAATAAAAAGTATTGTAATAAACTTAAAGCAGCAAAATATTATTACAATGAAGGTTTAACTCAGCAGGAAATTGCTGACAGACTTTATATTTCTCGTCCTACTGTTTCTAAAATGCTGAAAGAGGCAAAAGAAGAAGGTATTGTTCAGTTTAAAATTATAGATGTAAAAAACAAGTGCCATATGCTGCATCTGGAAGACCAGCTTGCAAAAAAATTTGGACTTAAAAATGCTGTTATTGCCGAATATGATGAGCAGTATAATGATTTGAAGGATAAAATAGGAAAAGCTGCAGCACAGTATTTTGAAGATGTAGTGAAAAGTGGTATGATAATAGCTATCTCATGGGGAACAACTCTGCGTTCTATGGTAAAAAATTTAAATTTCAATAAATCTATAAATGAGCTGGAAGTAGTTTCTATGGTCGGTGGATCAAGAAACCTGGTAACAGATATTCAGGCAAATATTTTAGTGGAAAAAATCCTGAATAAATATCAGGGGAGAGGTTATTATCTTTTTGCACCTGCTGTAGTGGACAGTCCGAATATTGGAGAAAATTTGAAAAATAATCAGGAAACTAAAGAAGTGCTGGAAAAATCGAAAGAAGCAGATATAGCCTTTGTGGGTATTGGTCCTGAGATTGAAAAATCAACTTTAAAGAAGACAGGTTATTTTAATCAGAGGGAAATTAATCTTTTAATGCAGCACAATTCTGTTGGAGATATATGCTGGAGATTTTTCGATAAAAATGGCAGAGTATGTATTCCAGAGATTGATAAAAGAACAATAGGAGTCAGTCTTGATACTTTAAAGGAAATGAAAACAGTAGTTGGAGTTGCTGGCGGTGAAGAAAAGACAGAGGCGATACTGGCCACCCTTAGAGGGAATTTGATTGATATTTTGATAACAGATGAAAATACAGCAAAAAAAATTATCGAAAAATCAGAATAGATTAACTTAACTTTTTAAATTAAAATCATCATTTCAAGATATTAATTATCACTATTTAAAAAAATCATTTTTTTGAGTAGTGATTTTATTTATTTTAATTAGTCAGAAAATTATAAAATTAATATAGATTTAAATTTTACATAAAATATTTGATTGATAAATTATGTCTGGAATTATAATTTCAGATTACTATCATAACTTTTTTCAATTTACTTAAATGAAAAAATATAAAAAAATATAAAAATAAATAATAAAATATGCTTGCTTTAACTTTCATATTATGTTAATATTTAAATAAAGAAAAATAAAAGATAATTTATAAAATTTATAAAATATTGAACAGGAGGAAAAAAAATGAATGAAAAAGTTAAAAAGAAAATTGTTATTGGTGCAGCAAAGGCAGCTGTAGAGTTAAAGGAAGTTTTAAAAGAACTGCTTGATGAAGAAGGAATAGAATATGAAGATGTAGGGCTTAATTCAGCTAATGAGGATGTATATTATCCATCAGTGGCAAAGAGAGCTGTAAAAAAGATAATAGAAAGCGATTATGAAAAAAAGGGTATTTTAATCTGTGGTACAGGAATTGGTATGGCAATTACGGCCAACAAATTTCCAAAAATATATGCTGCTCAGATATATGACAGCTATGCCTCAGAGCGAGCCAGCTTAAGCAATGATGCAAATGTTATCACCCTGGGTTCCAGGATAACCGGACCAGTACTGGCAAAAAAAATAGTTAAAGAATGGCTTGGACTGGAATTCAAACCCGGTCGTTCTACTCCAAAGTTAAAAGAAATTTATGAAATTGAAAAAGAAAATTTTAAGGGTATTGAATAACCTGATGCTTTTCTGCAGAATTATTAAGTTTGCCGGGGAGATATAACTTTAATATATAACTGCAAGTTTCAATTGCATTATTGTGGAAAAAAAGTTTATAAAAGTTGGTATATATGTAATGATATTAAAAACTAATGTATGTAGTGATATAAAAAAATAGTCTGTGTGTAGAAAAATGTAAATATAAATCTATAAATTTATAAGGAGCTGATTAATTATGAAATTTTTTATTGATACTGCCAATCTTGAGGAAATTAAGGAAGCGGAAAGTTATGGCTTAATAGATGGTGTAACAACAAATCCATCTCTGGTGGCAAAAGAAGGAGATATTGAATTTGAGACAAGAATAAAGGAGATCTGTGAAATAGTGGATGGTCCGGTCAGTGCAGAAGTGGTTGGACTTAAAGCTGAAGAGATGATTGAAGAGGCTGAAGAACTGGCTGAAATAGCTGATAATGTAGTTGTGAAAATTCCGATGACAATGGAAGGTATGAAGGCTGTTAAAGCTTTGACTGCACAGGAGATTGATACAAATGTAACACTTGTGTTTTCTGCTAACCAGGCACTTCTGGCAGCAAAAGCTGGTGCAACTTATGTAAGTCCTTTTATAGGGAGGCTGGATGACAGAGCAGCAGATGGTATGAATCTTGTGAGAGAAATAATACAAATTTTTGATAACTATGGTATGGAAACAGAAATTATTTCTGCCAGTATAAGACATCCTATGCATGTCAAGGAAGCAGCACTTGCCGGTGCAGATATTGCAACTATTCCATTTAATGTAATAGAAAAGCTTTCTCAGCATCCCCTAACTGATATAGGTATTGAAAGATTTCTTGATGACTGGAATAAAACACAGGGGAGCAGATAAAATTCTATAAATATAGTTATTGAATGATGGGTAGCTGTAAGATATTTTAATTGAGATATCCTATTTATTAATAAGGAGTTCGGGTTTTTGCATAAAATATTTTACATGATTATAATGAATGATTTCTAAGTACAAAAATGGCAGTATTTTATGTTTGAATTATGTGCATATTATGCCTGTATAATATAATGAAATTTAGTATAGGTGGAATGGTATTTTTAGGGATTTCTAAAAAAAGAAATCCCTTTTTTGCACAAATTGAGGAAAATATTTTATGAATTTTGCAATTTACATAAAATTAAAGCTCGATTTTTTGTACAGGAAATTATAAGCTAAGGCTTGAGGTTGATAGGAAACTTAATTTTTAGAAAAAGGAGGCTGATTTTTAATGTTAACAAATTTAAATAATGTACTTCCAGATGCGCGGAAAAATGGTTATGCAGTTCCTGCCTTTGATTGTATTGAAGATATTATGATTAGGACAATTCTTGACACTGCTGAAAAGGAAAAATCACCTGTAATTTTAATGTCACTAAGACATGATCTTGAGGGAAGAGGTTTTAACTATATTGCCGGGCTGATAAATGAAGTGGCACCACATTATGAAATACCAATTGTTCTTCATCTTGATCATGCAGAAGAACTAGATTTTATTAAAAAAGCAGTTGATAATGGTTTTTCTTCAGTAATGTATGACGGTTCCAAACTTCCATTTAAAGAAAATATTCAAAACACTAGAGAAGTTGTTGAATATGCCCATAATAAAGGAGTAACTGTTGAAGCAGAACTGGGCCATGTAGGTGGAATGAATGTTGACGGCAGCAGAGAAGGAGATTCTAAATTAACTGAAGCAGAAGATGTAGAAAAATTCATTAAAGAAACAGATGTAGATGCTTTGGCTGTATCCATTGGCACAGCTCATGGTGTTTACGAATCTGAACCAGAGCTCAATATTGAAAGGTTAAAAAAGATAGAAAAGGTTAGCTCGATCCCTCTGGTCCTTCATGGAGGTTCAGGAACTCCAAAAAAACAGTTACAGCAGTCGGTCAAAAATGGTATTACAAAGGTAAATATTTTTGCAGATCTGAGGATTGCAATATACAGGGGGCTGTGCCAGTCGGTTGAAGAAGCTAAAAAAGAAGGCAGAATCGATCCAACTCCACAGGATCTTTTTGCTCCAATAAAGAGTTCATTGAGTTCTACAGTTGAAAATAAAATTGAAATGCTCTATGCTAATAACAGAGTTTGATGATGATAAATTTTAGCTTTCAGATGTGTTATTAGATATGTATTATTTCTGAAAGATAATTTCAAAAAATAAAAAGGAGCATCATAAATGAGATATAAAGCTTTAAGATTATATGAAAAAAAAGATCTTCGTTTAGAAGAATTTGAGCTTCCAGAAATTGAAAATGATGAAATTCTGGCAAGAGTAGTGACAAACAGCATTTGTATGTCCACTTATAAGACTGCTCTTCAGGGAGCAGACCACAAACGAGTACCTGATAATGTTTCAGAAAATCCGATTATTACAGGTCATGAATTTGCAGGTGAAATAATAGAAATAGGTTCTAAATGGCAGGATAAGTATAAAAAAGGTGAGAAATTTACTATTCAGCCGGCCCTTGTATATGAAGGAAAAGCTGTAACTGCTGGATATTCTTATTCATATTATGGTGGGAACAGCGAATATGTAATTATTCCATCTGAAGTAATTGAGACAGATTATATTTTTAAATATAAAGGAGATGCATTTTTTGAAGCATCTTTGGCTGAACCTATTTCCTGTGTAATTGGTGGATATAAATCTGTTTACCATCACACAGATGATTATAGGCATGAAATGGGAATTGTTGAGGGAGGAAGCACTGTGCTTTTAGGAGCAGCAGGCCCGATGGGACTTGGTGCCTTAGATTATGCTTTACACTCTGATAGAAGACCTAGACTTTTAATTATGGTAGATATAAATAAAGAGAGACTTAAGCGAGCTGAAGATATATTTCCTGCAGAAGAAGCGGCTGAAGATGGAATTGAACTTCACTATATAAATCCAGCAAAAGAAGAAAATTATATGGAGAAAATAAGAGAATTAAATGGTGGGCAGGGTATTGATGATGTATTTGTCTATGCTCCGGTTAAAAAGCTGGTAGAAGATGGGGATAAGCTTTTGGGGGATGACGGCAACCTGCACTTTTTTGCTGGACCAACTGACAAAGAATTTTCTGCTGAAGTCAACTTTTATGATGTTCACTATTCAAATAAACATTTTACCGGGTCATCTGGTGGTAATGATGATGATATGAGAGAGGCGCTGGAGCTTTTTGCTGAATCACGCCTCAAACCTGCCAAGATGATAACACACATTGGTGGACTTGACAGTGCAGAAGATGCTATTTTAAATCTTCCTGATCTTCCTGGTGGGAAAAAATTGATTTATACCGGTATAAATATGGAATTAACTCCTCTTGAAAAATTAAGAGATAAAGCTGAAGATGACGAAAGATTTGTTAAGCTGGCAGATATAGTTGAAGCAAATAACGGTCTCTGGTCCAAAGAAGCAGAGAATTATCTGCTTGATAATTTTAATTAAAAAAATTTTAAGAAAAAACTCTCTTCCAAATTTATTTTGATTTCGGAAGAGAGTTTTACTGGCCAGTAATAATTTTTACACCGGAGTCTTTTATTTCTTTGATATCTTTTTGAGATATTTGAGAATCTGTAATAAGAAGATCAATTTCATTACTGCTGGCAAATTGAGCCGCAGAAGTATGTCCTATTTTGGTATGATCAAGAACTGCAATTAATCTATCGGATTTTTCTACCATTTTTTTCTTTAATTCTACCTCATAAAAATTAAAATCTGTTAACCCATTTTTTATATTAAAGCCGTGAGCAGAAGTGATCATCAGATCAGCAGAAATATCATTGAGCATACAGCTGCCGATAAGACCTTCTACAGAACCGGATTTAGGCCTGACAATTCCTCCAAGCAAAATAACATTAAAATCCTCTTCATTTTTCAGCTCTAAAGCTGTATAAATTCCGTTGGTTATTATAGTTAATTTTTCGTATTGAGTCAGGTAGGGTAAAAGATAAAGTATTGTAGAACTTGCATCAAGTATTATTGTCTGACCGTTTTCTATATAATTTTTTGCAATTTTACCGATTGCTTTTTTTTCTTCCACATTTTTTTCACTTCTTTTGTGGAAGCTGCGGAAGCTGTTTTTGTTTTCTTTTTCCGGTAAAACAGCACCACCGTGGATTCTTTTCACAAGGCCTTTTTCTTCAAGTTGTGCCAGATCATTGCGGATAGTTGCTCCTGATACAGAAAGTTCTTTTTCCAACTCCTGAGTGGAAATCTGTTTATGTGTTTTTAAAAGTTCTAAAATTTTATTTTTCCTTGTATGAGAAAGCATTTAAAATACCTCCTAGTAGATTTAAAACCATTATCATTTGCTATAATTGTATTTTATAATATTTTGAATGTCAAGCAAATTACAATCATATATTTATATATATTAAATTATTTTTTTATTTAATGACTAAAATAAAAGAAAATAAAAACTACTGATAAAATGATAATAAAATTTAATCAAACTTTATTTAGCATCCAAAAGGAAGATAAAAATTAATTAGTTTAAAATGATAATTTTTAATTAAAGTAGTGATAAAATAGATTTTAATTTCATAAAGAGCACAATATTTAAATAATATAAAAAATAATGAAAAAATATAAAAATAAACAATAAAATTTACTTGCTTTTATTTTTATATTGTGTTAATATTTAAGTGAATAAACATCCTTAAATTAGATGAATTTAAATAATTCATTTTTAACAGCTATATTTTTAAAAAATGACTTTGTCTAAAGTAAAGATGATAAGAAGTTTCTCCAAAATTAGTTTTAGAACTACAAAAAGGGGATTTAATCATAAAAGAAATTTTTAGTTTCATTTAATAAAAATTTTAATATTGCTGTATCTTTCTTTTTTGGTAGTGTAATATAAAAAAGGAAAACTTCTTAATGGTTATCATAAAATGTAATTATATTACTGGAAGGAGAAATAATATGGATCTAAATATTAATGAAATTTCAGAAAAAAAATGTTCTTGTGGAAGAACACATCAGATTCCCATAAAAGAAGTTTTAATAGAAGAAAATGCTGTTAATAAATTGCCCGAGTTAATAAAGAAAGTAACGGATGAAGAAAAAATATATGTTGTAAATGATAAAAATACAAAAAAAGCTGCCGGCGGTGTCGTGCAGTCGGTGCTTAATGAAGCAGGTTTTGAAGTAAAAGAAATACTGCTTAAAGAAAAAGAAGGAGATGACCACCTTGTTCCTGATCCTGATGCTATTTTTAGTGTTTTAGCGGGAACAGATGATGATGGATATATTGTTGCGGTTGGGTCGGGAAGTATAAATGACCTTACTGCTTATGCAGCCCGGAAAATGGGAAGAAGTTATTCTGTTGTTGCAACAGCACCATCAATGGACGGATATGCCTCTTCAATTGCTTCTATTACTGCAGAAGGAGTTAAAAAATCTTATGATATTACCCCACCGGAGTTTATTGCGGCTGATTTAAATATACTGGCAGATTCCCCCTGGAAATTAATTCAGTCAGGTCTGGGTGATCTGCTGGGTAAGGTAACATCTCTTCTGGGCTGGAAAATGCAGAGAGAACTGCTTGATGCATATTTCTGTCAGGAAGCTTATAACATGGTGGAAGATGTACTGAATGAGCTGATGGATAATTATGAGACCATTATAAATAGGCAGGTTGACGGGATTGAATCACTTACAAAAGGCCTTATTTATTCCGGAATTGCAATGATGATGGTTGGTAATTCAAGACCGGCTTCTGCAGGTGAACATCAGATATCCCATTTTTTTGATATGTATTCTGGGATATTTCAAAAACCTGTACCAACACATGGTATTAAGGTAGGAGTAGCGGCAGTTATAACCAGTAATATGTATTTAAGACTGCTGGAAAGTGATTTTTCTGCACTTGAGATAAAACATGACCGCAAAATGAGAGAAAAAAATATAAAAGAAATTTATCTGGAAAAGTCTCCTAAAATACTGGATCTTCTTGATGTACGCTGGGAAAGAGAGAAAATTTCTCAGGAGAGATTTTTAGAGAAAGAAGAAAATATAAAAAGCTATATTAGAGGATATAAAGATAAACTCCAAAGTGTGGAAAAAATTCTGGATGATTTCGGATTTTTCGAAAGGGAAGATGTTAAAAATATAAATAGAGAATGGTTAAATAAAGCAGTTAACTATGGCTTTGAAATTCGGGCCCGCTATTCTATTCTAACACTTTTAACTCAGCTCGGTTTAATTGAAGATTGGTCCAGAGATGCGGTGGCTGAATTAGAGAAAAATTTTTAACTGTCTGGATGTTATAAGAAAGCAATAAAAAGTGAAGGAAGAAAGTAATATATATAGAAGTAAAAAAATGAGGAGAACAGATATAAAGCAAATTATTGCAGGCAAAGGAATGATAATTAATGAACAGCATTAAAGATATAGACTGTTTTTTGCTGGATATGGATGGGACTATATATTTGAGCAATCAGCTTATTGATAAAGCATTTGATTTTATAAAATTACTTGAAGAGCAGGATAAAGAGTATGTTTTTTTTACCAATAATTCTTCTAAAAACACAAATGATTATCAGAAAAAGCTAAAAAAGTTTGGGCTTGATGTTCCGATTGAAAAGATTGTTAATTCAGGTCAGGTGACAGCCAATTATGTAAGAAAACATAAAGAAAATGCCGTTGTATATCCGGTGGGAACACCTTCACTGGAAAAAGAACTGGCTGATGCAGGTCTGGCAGTTGTAAAAGAAAAAAGGGAAGATATAGATTTTTTAGTACTCGGTTTTGATAAAACTTTAAATTACAAGAAATTGTGGGATGCACATGACCTTATTTCAGATGGTGTAGAATATATAGCGACAAATCCTGATTATGTCTGTCCATTAGAAAATGGAAAAAGCATGCCTGACTGTGGTTCTATTATCAGCCTGCTGGAAACTTCAACCGGGAAAAGACCGCTTGTGGTTGGGAAGCCAAATACCCTAATGATCGATTATGTTTCCCAAAAGTTAGATATTAAAAAAGACAGGATGGCAATGGTTGGAGACAGAATTTATACTGATATTCAGATGGCGATTAATGCTGGTATTACAGGTATTCTGGTTCTTAGTGGTGAATCCACCGAAAAAACTGTAGAAGAAAGTCCACAGGAAGTTGATTATGTTTTCAATTCAGTTGCTGATATAATGGAGCAGCTGAAAAAATAATATAAGGAGGCTGGGTTATGGGTAATCCAAATTATGAAAAGTATCTTAATGACCCGGAAGAGCTTATTGGAGAAATGATCGATGGCTTTGTTAAATCACATGAGGACAGAATTAAGCAGATTTCGGAAAGAGCGGTGGCAAAAAAAGAAGCTCCTATTGAAGGAAAGGTTGGAGTTGTTTCTGGTGGAGGTTCAGGACATCTGCCCGCATTTATGGGCTATATTGGTGAAGGTGTTCTTGATTCAGTTGCTGTTGGAGATATATTTTCTTCTCCTTCTGTTGACCATATCTATGAGGCAATTAAGGCAGCAGATGGTGGAAAAGGAGTTATCTGCTGTATAGGTAATTTTAGTGGGGATATTATGAATTTTGAAATGGCTTCAGAAATGGCAGAAGAAGACGGGATAAATGTTAAAACGGTTATTATAAATGATGATGTTGCTTCTGCACCAAAAGAAAAAATGGAAAATAGGCGGGGAGTTGCCGGTGAGGTCATTATCTGGAAACTGGCCGGAGTTATGGCAAAAAAGGGTTACAGCCTTGATGAAATCAGAGAAACAGCTGAAAGAGCTCTTTTCAATACAAGAAGTATGGGTGTTGCTCATAAACCCTGTATAATGCCGACAAGTGGAGAACCTAGTTTTGAGCTGGCAGAAGGTGAGATGGAGATTGGTGTCGGTCATCACGGTGAACCAGGTATTAGAAAAGAAATGATGAAGACAAATGATGAGATTACGGTAGATCTTTTAAATATTGTTCTGGAAGATCTTCCTTACAAAAAGGGAGATGAAGTGGTAGTTTTGATTAATGGTCTTGGCTCAACTTCAAGACTGGAAATGTATATTTCCTATCGGAAAGTATATAATATGCTGCAGGAAAAGGGTATAAAAATAGTTAAAAATTATATTGGTGAATTCTTTACTTCACAGGAGATGGCAGGTTATTCTGTAACCCTGACAAAGGTTGATGATGAACTAAAAGAGCTGTTTGAAGCTGACTGTGATGCAGTTGGGTTTACCCGCTTATAAGTTCATAAGTGTGTACCGGGTACAAAAAGGCCTTTTTGGGCCTTTTTGTACCCGGTACATGTTCTTTTTTTAACAAAATTGTCTTTACAGCTGTCAATACAGATGTTAAAATATTTAATAGACTATAAAATGAGGTGGTCAAAATTAAAACACAAGAAAGAAGGAAACTGCTGCTTCAGAGGTTAAAAAAATCTCAACAGGCAGTTATTGGTTCTCAATTGGCTGAAGAGTTTGGTGTTAGTAGGCAGGTAATCGTTCAGGATATTGCACTTCTAAGAGCTGAGGGTGAAAAGATAATTGCAACTTCCCAGGGGTATTTTTATGAAGGAAACATGGGACTTCCAACTGTTAAGCAATCTATTGCTTGTTCTCATGGTGATAAAAAAGAACTTAAAGATGAACTTTTAACTATTGTTAATTATGGTGGGCGAATTATTGATGTTAAGGTTGAACATCCAATTTATGGTGAACTCAGAGGTAATCTTATGATCAGCAGCATA
>CAZLIW010000010.1:15769-20268 GCA_964559325.1 uncultured Halanaerobium sp.
ATGAGGCTTCACTACTTTCGGAATTAACTGATGGAGTTCATCTGCATACAATTGAAGCTGTTAATGAACAAGTATTGGAGAAAATCAAAACTGAATTAAAAGAAAAAGGTTACCTGCTGCAGGAATAATTTTTTCTCCCTGCTGTAAAGACAGATGTAAAGTTTTGGTGTAAAAAAGGAGAGGTTTAATTATGGAGAATAAGAAATTAAAAAAACTGCGTTTGTTTTATTCATTATTAATTTTGCTGTTGGTGATTTCTGCTTTTGTAGTTCCCTATACTTTATTAAATTCTATTAATTTATTCAAAGGTTCTTTTTTGTTTTGGAATTTTTTTGCCCTATTGATTATTTTTTTAACTATTAAAATTGTAAGCCATTGGGAGGATTAGTAAATGTCTACAAGCTATTTATATACAGCGATAATTTCATACATAATAATTGGTTCTATAGTTGCATTAATGGCCAGAAAAGAAATGAATGAAGGTTTAATTGAATATTTTTTAAGTGGTAGAAATACAGGGGGGCTTGTAGCTGCTTTATCTTATAGTGCTACTACCTACAGTGCCTTTATGATGATTGGTTTGGCAGGTTTTACCTATTCTGGTGGTGTGGGGGCCCTTGGTTTTGAGCTAGTTTACTTATCCGGTTTATCTTTGGTAGCTTTTTTTGGTCCTCGCTTCTGGTTGATTGGCAAGAAAAATGACTATCTATCTCCCTATGAGATGTTGGGAGATCGTTATCAGAATCAATGGATTGCTTTTGCTTCCTCAATTTCGGCCTGTATTTTTTTAATCCCTTATCTTGCTGTTCAATTGATGGGGGTTGGTTATTTACTGAGTGGACTTTCCGGGGGAGAGATTCCTTTTGTTTTTGGGGTGGTAATTGCTGTAGTACTTGCAATTATCTGGGCTTTAATTGCTGGTATGAAATCTGTTACCTGGACTGACTCACTGCAGTCACTAATTATGATTATAGTTAGTATTATTATTCTATTTTATGTAGTATATCAACATCTGGGAGGGTTTGTGAGTTTTTTTGCCTCCTTAACAGCTCTCGAAGAAAATGTGCTAACTGTACCGGGGCCAGGATTTTTTGAATTCAAAACTTTTCTGAGTTTAAGTTTGCCTTGGTTTTTCTTTTCAATTTCTAATCCTCAGGTTAGTCAACGACTATTTATTCCTCGCGATTTAAAGGCAATGAAGACCATGATTAAAGGCTTTTTACTTTTTGGATTCATTTATACATTGGTTTCAGTTTTCTGGGGATTTTCTGCTCGACTTTTAATTCCAGGATTGACCAATGCTGATTTAGCAACACCAGAGTTGCTGGCATCTCAATATGTGCCAACTATTTTAGCACTGGTGGCAATGATCGGGATTACAGCCGCTGCTATTTCAACTATTGACTCGATAATGCTTACTTTATCTTCACTGGTTGTTAGAGATATTTTTAAAAATATGAATGATAATTTAAATCAAGATCAGAATTTAAACCAGCTGAGAACTGCAAAAATTTCAATTTTGGTCATTGCTCTTTTGGGGTTTTTCTTTGCAATTCAAGAGTTAGATTTAATTGCAACCCTTTCTGTAGCAGCCTCAGTTGGTTTGTTGGTGGTAGTACCTTCAATTTTTGGTGCTTTTTTCTGGAAAAGAGCTACAGCAGCTGCTTCTTTAAGCAGTATAATTATTGGCTCAGCTGCTGCCCTATATCTCCAGTTTAGTAGTTTCAGTCCTTTAGGACTGGGAGCAGGGATCTGGACTCTTCTAATTTCAAGTGCTATTTTTATTATTGTGAGTCTGTTAACTAAAGCTCCCACAAAAAAGGCAGAAGAATTTATTGGCTATCTGCAGAAAAAATGTGTGGAGAATAATATTTTATAAGTTTCATCTATGTGTACCGGGTACAAAAAATCCTTCTTGTACCCGGTACTAGTTAACTTTGTTAAAAATATAATTTGTACCCGGTACCTGTTAACAAGATTAATTGTTATTTTTTTGCTATATTATAATAATAATATGATATAGCACAGCAATATTTAGTTTTTATATATATTACTGATCATATGTAAGTTAATATAACAAATGTAAAAAATAAAGATAATTTAAGTATATAAATAGAGATAAACCCTTTTGACAGCTAAAATATGAGATGTTATACTTAATATACTTATTATAGTTATTTTTTTCACAATATTTAAATGGAGGGTTTATTATGAGATTAAAAAGTAGAACAGCTGCATTTTTTCTTGTGCTGCTTCTGATTGTTACAGTTTCAGGCAGTACGTTTGCAGCGGAGAGTTATACTGGTGTGGCCGAAGGACATAATGGAAATCTTAAGCTGGAAGTTGTTATTGAAAATCAGGAAATAATGGAAATTAATGTTCTGGAAAGTGAAGAATCAGATTTTACTGATGTTGCCTTTGATCAGGTAATTTCTGATATCATAGCAACCAACAGTACAGAAGTAGATATTGTTTCTGGTGCAACTGTTACAAGTAAAGCAATTATTTCTGCAGTTAAAGATGCAGTCAGTAAAGCAGGAGTAACACTGGCAGCTAGAGCTGCTGTTGAAAAGGAAGCAAATTCTGATACCTCGACTGATATTGTAGTTATTGGAGGAGGAGGAGCCGGTCTTAGTGCAGCAATTGAAGCCAGCAATAATGGTGTAGATGTGATTCTTGTCGAGAAAAATGCTATACTTGGTGGAAATACTGCTTATGCAACTGGCGGTTTAAATGCCGCAGAAACTAAATTTCAAAAAGAAAATGGCATTGAAGATGATGCAGATCTATTTTTTGAAGATACAATGCTTGGAGGTAAGCTAAAAAATAATGCACTTCTGGTTAATAAATTAACTGAAACAGCAGATGAAACAGTTGCCTGGCTTACTAAACTTGGTGTCGATTTATCAGATGTAGGAAGTCTTGGAGGCGCTAGTGTCAGTAGAGCTCACAGACCTACTGGTGGTGCTGCAGTAGGTTCACATTTGGTAGATGTTCTTGTAGAAAATGCTAAAAAAGCTGGTGTTGATATTAGATTAAGCACAAAAGCAGTAGAAGTTCTTCAAAGCAAAAATAAGGTAAATGGTATTACTGTAGAAAATAAAAACGGACGTTATAATATTAATGCAGAGGCAGTAATTGTTGCTACAGGAGGTTTTGGAGCCAATTCAGAAAAAGTTGTTAAATTTGATCCAAGTCTTAAAGGATTTGGGACAACAAATGCACCTGGAGCAACTGGTGATGCATTAGATTTTTTGGCACCATTAAATGTTGAGTTAGTTGATATGAAAGAAATTCAGACACATCCTACTGTTGTACCTGTTAAAAATAAAATGATCACCGAAGCTGTCAGAGGAAATGGAGCAATTCTGGTTAATAGAGATGCAATGAGATTTGTTGATGAACTGGAAACTAGAGATGTTGTTTCTGAAGCAGAACTGGCTCAGGAAGGACAAACTGCATTTCTAATCTTCGATCAGGGAGTAAGAGAAGGTCTTTCTGCAATTGAAAGTTATTATAAAGCAGGACTATTGACAGAAGCAGAGTCTCTTCCAGCTTTAGCAGAAAAAATGAAATTAGATGCAGATCAGCTTAAAGCAACTGTAAATAAATATAATGGTTTTGTAAAATCTGACAATGACAAAGATTTTGGTAGAGAAAATATGAAGTCAGAATTAACTAAAGCACCTTATTATGCAGTGGAAGTTGGTCCAGCTGTTCATCACACAATGGGTGGTGTTAAAATTAATTTAAGTACTGAAGTAATAAATAAATCTGGTGAAGTGATTAAAGGCTTATATGCTGCTGGTGAAGTAACTGGTGGAATTCATGGAGCTAACAGGCTTGGTGGAAATGCTCTGGCAGATATAACAACCTTTGGTAAAACTGCAGGGGCAAAAGCTGCTGAATTTGTAAAATAAATGGATTACGTATAAATGTTTGAATACTGCAGTTTTTAGATATTAAATATTAAACATTATATAAAGTCATATTAAAATTAAATACAATTAATATAATCCTGCCGGTATCTTTACGGTGGGATTATATTTTTTTGTTTTTATGGTTTTTCTGTACCGGGTACAAAAAGGGGAATATGTACCCGGTACATGCTAATTTTGTGAAAAATATAATTTGTACCCGGTACGGACTGCATAGTATAATAAAATATATATACACAAATCTAAAAGTAGAGGAGAATCAAGTAAAAGATGGATCTAACAAAATTAAGTGAAAAAATTGAAAAGGAAGCAGTGGAGCTTAGGCGTAAAATTCATCAGAATCCGGAATTAAGTTTTGAAGAAGTTAAAACAACAAAACTGCTGGAGGATGAGCTGTCTAAAGTTAAAGGTTTGGAAATTATAAAAGAAGGGCTTAAAACAGGTTTAATTGTGATTTTGCGGGGGAACAAACCGGGTAAAACGATTGCTTTAAGGGCTGATATGGATGCACTGCCAATTCAGGAAGAGACAGGACTTCCATTTTCTTCACAAAATAAACAG
>CAZLIW010000011.1:0-19841 GCA_964559325.1 uncultured Halanaerobium sp.
GCCTTAAAAGATTATCTTGCCTGGCTGGTAAATGCAACAGGAGCATTTGGACTTAAAGTGGTTAATCCAGGTGGAGTGGAGGCCTGGAAAGAAGGAAAAAGAATCAGGGGAATTGAAGAAAAAGGAACATATTTTAACCTTTCTCCAGGAGAAATACTCCTGGCACTGGCAGAGGCAAATGATGAACTGGGTCTGCCACATCCGGTTCATATTCATACAAACGATCTTGGTTCACCTGGTAATTACAAAACTACAAATGCCACACTTGATCTGCTCAAAGACTACCGTAAACATATAACACATATACAGTTCAGCAGTTATGGTCTTAATAAAGAAAGTAAAATTAAATTTATTTCTGCTGCAGATCAGGTAGCAGATAAAGTAAATAATTCTGATAAGTTAACAGTTGATATTGGTCAGATAGTTTTTGGTGAGGCAACAACCATGACTGCAGATGGTATTTTAGAATATAATCTGCACAAGCTGTCAGGAAGCAAATGGGTTAATACAGATGTTGAAATGGAAACAGGTTCAGGTATAGTGCCAATGAACTACAAAAAGAAAAATCTTGTAAATGGAATACAGTGGGCAATTGGCCTGGAGCTATTTTTGAAAATAGATGATCCCTGGAAGGTTTTTCTGACAACAGACCATCCAAATGCAGGACCATTTACTGCCTATCCCTGGATAATAAAACTGCTGATGAACAGAGATTATCGGCTAAAAATGATATCAGAAATGCACAAAAAACTTAAAAATTACACAGATATAGCAGAGCTTGAGAGGGAATACAGTCTGGATGAAATAGCTGTGATCACAAGATCCGGACCGGCCAGAGCACTGGGGCTGGAAAACAAAGGGCATATTGGTACAGGAGCAGATGCAGATATTACAGTTTACAGAAGGCTGGAAGATAAATCTAAAATAGCAGAAGTATTTGCTCATCCTGAGCTGGTAATCAAATCAGGGAAAATAATAGTAGAAGATGGAAAGCTGGTAGAAAAATTGAGAGAAGGGAAAACATTTGTCACCAGACCGGATTATGATAAAAATATAATTGATGTAATCGGTGAAGATTTTAAAAACTACTACAGCATTTCTATAGAAAACTATCCGGTATCAGAAAGCTATTTTAACAATCTGGAGGTGGTTCCATGCAGTACAGAGGTGTAGAAATTGAAGATACTTTTGCAGAAGCTTTTACAATGTACGGAAGCAGAATTATTATTACTGCTGTAAATGAAAAATGGTCCAGGACAGCAGCCAGAGAAGCAGCCGGTTTTGCAACATCTATCATAGAGTGTGGGATAGAGGTCGGGCTGGAAAAAGAAATTCAGCCTGAGGAAACACCGGACGGAAGACCCGGCTGCAGCCTGCTTTTTTTTACGATGAAAAAAGAAAGTATGTTAAAAGAGCTCACAAAAAGAATAGGCCAAACCATTATGACTGCAGCTACCACCTCCTGTTTTAATGGACTTCAAACAGACGAAAAAATCAAAGTAGGTGGCAATCTCCGTTATTTTGGAGATGGATACCAGATTTCTAAATTATATAGTGGCAGAAGATTCTGGCGAATTCCAATAATGAGTGGTGAATTTTTAATAGAAGAAAGTTTTGGTATCAAAAAAGGACTTGGTGGGGGAAATTTTATAATAATCGGAAAAGACAGTCAGACAGCACTTGAAGCCGCCGAAAAAGCAGTGACAGCAGTGCGGAGATTAAATGATGTAATAATGCCCTTTCCGGGAGGAATAGTAAGCAGCGGCAGTAAAGTCAGTTCAAAATATAAATTTCTCAATGCATCAACCAATACACCCTACTGTCCGACCATCAAAGCACAGGTTGAAGACAGTATGCTTCCCAAAAATGCAGGATCAGTTCTGGAAATAGTTATAGATGGTTTAAGTACAGAAGCAGTATCTGATGCAGTAGCAGTCGGCATAAAAAATGCCTGTATACCCGGGATAATAAAAATAACTGCAGGAAACTATGGTGGAGACCTCGGCACAGAAAATATTCACCTGCACGAAATACTGAGGGGTGATGTTGATGAGTAAATTAAAGCTTATTTTAAAAAAAGATAATCCATCTTTAATTCAAACAAAAGGTAAAACAGCAGGCAGGCTGCCTGTAGAGGCAGAAAATATAAACCCTGATATAATTTTAGATAAGACTATTTCCGAAATAGCTGAGCTGCCCCTTCTGGCCGGGCGAAAAGAATATAAGCTTGAGGATTTTTTTCAAATAGAAGGAGAACCTTCTCATAACATATTTATAGAAGGAGAGCTGAATAATTTTAAATATATCGGAGCAGAAATGACAGAAGGAACAGTATTTATTAACGGCAGTACAGGTATGCATACAGGCTCAGAAATGAGTGGAGGTAAAATAGAGGTAAACGGAGATACCGGTGACTGGCTGGGAGCAGAAATGCAGGGTGGATATATAAAGGTAAATGGAAATGCTGGTAATTATGCAGGTGCGGCCTTCAGAGGAGATAAGCTGGGCATGAACAGAGGAGTAATCTATATCCAGGGTAGTGCCGGCAGCTTTCTCGGCAATAGAATGAGGAGAGGGGAGATAATAGTTGGCGGCAGCTGTGGAGATATGGCAGGATCTCAGATGGTGGCAGGTTCTATCTACCTATTTGGTAAAACAGGCAAAAGAACAGGTGCTGCTATGAAGCGAGGAACAATAATTTCTGCTGATCTGCTGGAAATACTGCCTACTTTTAATTATAATATCAGCTATTATCCGGAATTTTTAAAAATTGCCTTTGCCCACCTAAAAAATGATTTTAAGATAAATATTCCCCAAAATATGCTGTCCGGTTATTACCAAAGATATACAGGTGATAATACAGAAATAGGGAAAGGGGAGATCCTCATATGGGAAGAAGGCTAACTCTCAATAAGAATGCGGTTATGATGGTAAAAGAAATGATAAAAAATAAAGAAAATTTAAATATTGTTGTTCAGCACAATGAAAATGGTATAATAATTATAGATGGAGGTGTCAAAACCAGAGGGGGCTACAGAGCGGGCAAATATTTTACAGAAATATGCCTGGGGGGAATGGGAGAACTTAGTTTTGGCAGCTTTAATCTGGAAAACTATCAGCTCCCTGCTGTGGAGGTAAGGGTTGATTATCCACTTGAAGCATGTATGCTTTCACAGTATGCTGGCTGGAAAGTAGAAAGTGGCGATTTTTTTGCCATGGCTTCAGGTCCGGGAAGAATACTGCTGAAAGAAGAAAAATTATTTGAAGAATTTAGTGAATATCATGAAAGTGAAAAAGCACCGGCAGTTATTGTTCTGGAATCTACCGGTCTGCCTGATGCAGAGGCTGCAGATTATATAGCAGAAAAACTTTCTACTCCCTGTGATGATGCCTATATACTTACTGCACCGGCAGAATCACTGACAGGCTCAATACAGATAAGCAGCAGGATAGTAGAGACCGGTTTGCACAAAATGCATGAACTTAACTTTGACCTGCGCAAAATAGAAAGTGGCTGGGGAAACTGTCCTATTTCTCCAGTGGCAGCAGATAACCTGACGGCCATCGGAAGGACCAATGATGCGGTACTGTATGGTGGTACAGCTTATTACACAGTATTTTGTGAAGATGAAGAAATAAAAGAGCTGATAGATAAAATCCCATCAAATTCATCTAAAGACTATGGAGAAAGTTTTTTAAAAATCTTTAAAAAATATAATAATTTTTATGATATTGATCCTATGCTCTTCAGTCCGGCAAAGGTTATTATAACAAACAGGAAGACCGGCAGCAGTTTTTCTGCCGGCAGTATAAATAATGAAATATTAAAAAAATCTTTTTTTGGGAGGCAGTAAATTGCAGGCAGTAATACTTGCATCTTATGACGGCTGGCATGTAAAGGAGATTTCCAGAGCATTAAAAAAGAAGAACATAAAATCCAGACGGATTCCTATTTCAAAGTTGGGAGCCGGTATAGGAATTGAATTTGATGTAAAAAGCGAAAATTTTGTTCTTGACAGTGCCGATTATATTTTTGTGAGGGTGATACCCAATGGAAGTTTAGAACAGATTATACTCAGAATGGATATACTTAATAGAATGGCAGCCAGGGGAAAAAAGATTATTAACAGTCCTTCAGTGATTGAAAAAACAGTTGACAAATATTATACACAGTTTTTGCTTGCAGATAAGGGTATTCCAACTCCAGAAACATTTGTCAGCGAAGACTTTAGTGAGGCTTTGGAATTCTACAACAGGTGGCAGGATATTATTTTAAAACCATTATTTGGCTCTTTAGGTAAGGGGATAGTGAGAATAACAGATGAGGATACTGCCTACAGAGTATTTAGGGCCTGGGAGATGAACAATTATGTTTTTTATCTGCAGAAATACATTCCCCATGGAAAAAGTGATATAAGAGCTTTTGTCTGTAATGGAAAGCTCATTTCTGCTTCCGAAAGGTGTGGCAGCAGCTGGAAAACCAATATTGCCAGAGGTGCCAGCAGCAGGAAAATAGAGCTTCCCGGTCATATTGAAGATATGGCTGTACGTGCAGCAGAGATATTGAAGCTAAAATATGCAGGAATTGATATCATTCTTGAAGAAGGAGATTATAAGAGGCCTTATTTAATTGAAGTAAACAGTATTCCCGGCTGGCATGGTCTGCAGCAGGTAACGGATTTTAATATAGCAGACAGAGTTGTTGATATGCTGGTCTAATTATTGGTATGCCTGTTTAATTGTTGATAAGTTGATCAGCCTGTTTAAAATTTATAACAAAATTTTTGGGGAGGAGAATAATGGATTTAAAAGATAGATAAATTTCTCATGCTTTTGAGTTTGCCTGCCTGATAGAAGCTTCTTCACCAAAACCGGGAAATGTTTATCCAGGTAGATCTTTTTCCGATCTCCACTACAGAGATTTTCTTATTAGTGCAGCTGTGGCAGCTGATGCTTTTATCTGCTCTGATTTCAAAACTCCAGGCCAGGTAATTCTCAAAGCTGTAGAAAATACCCGTCTTTATGTAGATAGCAATACAAATCTGGGTATAATACTTCTCTGTGTTCCACTTGCAGCAGCATTCTGTCAGCTTGCAGAAAATAATAATCTGGATAATTTGAAAGAAAATGAGATTCTATTACTGATGAAAAAAGAGATTAAATCAGTACTCAGCAGCCTTACAGAAACCGATGCAGAGGCAGCCTATAAGGCGATTAATCTCTCCAGAGCCGGCAACCTGTCTAAAGTAAAAGAAGCAGATATAAAAGAAGAGGTAAATATAACTCTGCTTGATACAATGAAGCTGGCCGAAAAAAGAGATAGGATAGCAGCTGAATATACAGG
Source organism: uncultured Halanaerobium sp. (assembly GCA_964559325.1). Taxonomy (GTDB): domain Bacteria; phylum Bacillota; class Halanaerobiia; order Halanaerobiales; family Halanaerobiaceae; genus QPJE01. The sequence goes on from CAZLIW010000011.1 coordinate 5,345, forward strand.
AGGATTTGTATTAACTCTGGACTTTACTTATCCACGACTAAAAAATAATTTACTCTATTTTGATGATATAGAATCTGCTGTAGTGCAGACATATCTTGAGGTTCTCAGCAGATACAGAGATAGTTTAATTTTTCGCAAACACGGCAGCAGGACGGCAGATATGGTTTCGCAAAAAGCTTTAAAGATAATTGACAGAGGTGGATTTAAAACTAAAGCCGGCCGAAAAATGACAGAAGAGTTTGATAGTTTTTTAAGGAGCAGAGAAGAAAAAATCAATCCAGGAACAACAGCTGATCTTATTACAGCTGCACTGTTTTTGAGTATTTTGATTGGTGGGTCTCAATTTGTAAAAAGCTGGTCCAGATAATTAGAACAGGAGTGGCGGAAATTAAAATCTGATAGCAAAATTAGTGGACTTATTCGGAGAGGAGGGTCAAATATTATGGAAGATTTTAAACGTGATGTACAGAAAGAAAAACCCCGTTTTGTAGTTGGGCTTAATAGAGTTGGAGTAACAAATATTCAAAAAATAATTAGAATAAAAAATAAGGATAGTGACAATCTGTTTTATTCTACCTTTGATATTTATGTAGATCTGCTGCCTGAGCAAAAAGGTGCTCATATGTCGCGTTTTGATGAAACAATTACTCAAATAATAGATGAAACCATAAGAAAAAAATCGATGGTTATAGAAGATTTTGCAACATATATGGCCGAAATGGCCAGAGAAAGACAGCATGCAAACAGGGCCGAAGTCAGGATAAAGGCAAAATATCCGGTTGATGAAACAGCACCGGCATCAGGTAAAAAAACACAGAAAATCAATACAGTTATCGGCTGGGCAGTTAGCAGTAGAGAAGGAAGCAGGCATCTTGTTGGTGTGGAAACAAATGGTATGACAGTCTGCCCCTGTGCACAGCAGATGATAAAAGAGTTTGCAGAAAAAAAATTAAAAGAAGAAGGTTTTACCAGTAAAGAACTGGAAAAAGTTTTTAAATATCTCCCACTTCCCTCACATAATCAGCGGGGAACTGGTACACTAATGATTGGTACAGACAGGAGTATTGATGCGGAAAAACTCGTCAAAATAGTAGAAAATTCGATGAGCAGTAGAGTGCTGGACCTCTTAAAAAGGGTTGATGAACTGGAAATAGTAAAAAACGCTCATCTTAAGCCAAGATTTGTAGAAGATGTGGTCAGAGAGATGGTTTCAGGAGTTATCAGCAATTTTGAATGGCTTGCTGATGAGGACTATCTGCTGGCAAAACAGATTAATTATGAAGGAATACACAGCTATGAAGTTTGTGCGGAAAGAAGAGGGAAAATTGGAGAGATCAGAAATGAATTAAAACAGAGGAATGATGAATCTCTAAAAAATAATCATTATATCATCTGTCAGAATACAGCTCCAGAAGAGTGGCTTAAGGAATGTGGGGGATGTTAAATTGAAGCTTTTAATAAGTATCAAAGATTACAGAGAAGCTCTAAAAATAAAAGACAGCAAATTTGATATACTTGATATTAAAAATCCAGCTGAGGGTTCTCTTGGTGCTAATTTTCCTCCGGAAATAAATAAGATCCGTCGGCTGTACAGTGATTTTCCGCTCAGTGCAGCCGGTGGAGATATGCCGGATCTGCCTGGAGTTGCTTCTCTGGCTTCATATGGACTTGCAAACTGTGGAGTGGATTATATAAAAATAGGTTTATATGGGCCGGATAATCTGCAGAGTGCTGTTTATCTGCTAAAAAATGTAAAGAGAGCTGTCAGTGAGTCGGGTTTCTCCCCTGATATTATAGCTGTCAGTTATGCTGATTATGCAGAAAACAATACAGTAAATCCACTGCTTTTGCCTGAGATAGCTGTCAAAGCAGATATTGACGGTGTTATGATAGATACCTTAAATAAAAGTGGTAAAAATCTTTTTGATTTTATGGATGTGGATGATTTAAAAAAATTTGTCAGCTCTTCAGCAGAGTCTGATCTATTAAGTGCACTGGCCGGTTCTTTAAAAGCAGCAGATATCGATTTATTGATGGAGATAGATGCAGATATAATTGGATTTAGAGGAGCGGTGTGCAGGGAAAATAATCGGCTGAGCGAGATAAGTCCGGAAAAAATTGATAACCTCTATAATTTGATCAGCAGAAAGAGCAGAGATAATGTGTGGACTTAATGTAATAGGCTGGGATATTGGTGGTGCAAATATTAAGGCAACCAGAATTGTTTATGAACTTCAATCCGGGGAAAAAAATAAATTTAATAAAAATAACAGTTTTACAAAAAACAGAAGCTTCAACAAAAAAACTGGCTTTAGCAAAAATATAACATTAGAAAATTGCAGTAAATTAAACACTGATTTTATAAGGGAAATTAAATCACTATCCCGATATTTTCCCATGTGGGAGAAAAGTCTGTCTCCCCTCAAATTGATCAAAGAAATGGCAGGTCAGCTGGGTGATGCTGACTATTTTGCTGTGGTAATGACTGCAGAGCTTTCGGACAGATTTTTTAGTAAAAAAGAGGGAATAGAGTATGTAATATCACTTTTTGCGGATAATTTTCCACAGAAAGAACTATATTTTTTTAATCATTCTGCTGAATTAAAAAAAGCAGATGAAATTAAAGATATAAATAAACATGCAGCTGCCAACTGGGCTGTATCGGCAAAGTTTTTGAGTTATTTTGTGGAAAATTTTGTGCTTTTTGATCTGGGGAGTACTACCGCGGATCTGGTGCCTGTCATGAGGGGGAGGCTGGCCCTGGAGGCCAGGACAGATACAGAAAGATTATCTGCGGGAGAGTTGATATATCTGGGACTTTTACGTACCAATTTGGCTGATATTGTAGATGAGATTCCCTATAGGGGAGAATTTGTTCCTGTAATGAGGGAATATTTTGCTTCTATAGCCGATGTTCATCTTCTGGCAGATATTATAAGCATTGAGGAATATCTGATTCCATCTGCAGATGGAAGACCTGGGGATAAAAAATCGGCCAGGAACAGAATTGCAAAACTGATCGGAAGTGATATGGATATTTCTGCTGCTGAAGAGATAGATCTGGCTGCAGAATATATTTTTAATAAAGAACTCTATCTTATCAAAGAAAAGATTTATCAGATATATTCTCAGATTGATCCGGGATTTAAAATTCCCCTGCTTTTAAACAGAGATGCAGAAAAATTATCTCCTTATTTAAATGATCTCAAACCTGATAGGAAAAAGATTTGTGAAGAAGTTCCACTTATAAAAGACAACATTTTGACCACATCAGCAGCAGCATTTATACTGATAGATAATATTATAAGCAGCTCAGATAATTTTATCGGCGGCTAATAGATAATTATAATTGCAGAGATTATTTTTTTGATTGTTTTGTATAGAAAAACGTATCATCAGCAGCAGTTAATGTTTATAAACATTACAGAAAGTAATTGAAAACTAAAATTAGAACTTTAAACATTTTAAAAAAATCAAATTAAATAAGATTTTAATTATAAGTTGAAACAGAACTTTAAGAAAGAAGGTGAAAGGCAGTGGGAAAAAAATATAATATTAAAGTAATAAAAATTGGGGGCAGTTTTTTTGCAGATGATATTTTTGGCAGTCTAAAACAGATTCTAAAAGATATTTTAGCACTTGATATAAAAGGATTAATATTTACTGCTGGTGGTGGAAGATCAGCTGATTTGATAAGAGAGTTTAACAGAAAATATAATTTAAATGAAAGTGCTGCTCATTTTGCTGCCATATCAGCTGTAGATGTAAATACATATATGTTGAGCAGTTTTTTAAATGATTATACATTTTTAAATGCTGATGATGGAGATTTTGATAAAAGTAAAATAGAAAAAAATAAAATAAGTATATTTTTGCCGTCAGCTTATTATAGAAAACATGATCCACTTCCACACAGCTGGGATGTAAGTTCTGACAGTCTTGCTCTTGAACTGGCAGACAGATTAGGTGCAGAAGAACTGATATTATTAAAAGCAAGAGATCCACTTTCTTTAGAAGCAGTCAATCTTAGAGGAGATGACAGCAAATCTAAAAATATATATTATCAGGATGTAGAATCGCTAAAAGAAGAGGGGTTAATAGATAACTATTTTCCCACTTTATTTTATAAAACAAAAATAAAAACTACTATTATTAATGGAAGATACAGTGAAAGGACAGCCGAATATTTAAAAGGTGAAAATTCAATTTTAACAAGAATTTCTTAAATTTACTTAAAACAGATCAAAAAAAATTCGGGAATTCACTGAGGAGGGCTGTTTTTTGGATATATATGAGAGAATTTATTCTTCACTGCTTGGTACTGCTGTTGGTGATGCCCTGGGGATGCCTTTTGAAATGATGCCCGGAAAAGAAATTAAAAGAATTTATAAGCAGATTGATGATTTTTATGAAATACCAGAAGAGAATTTTTTAAATAGAGATCTTTCCAGAGGTCAGGTCACAGATGATACCTTTCTTACCTTTCATCTGGCAGATTATTTGCTTAAAAATAATGGAAAAATGGATAAAGATGATTATATTTTAAATTTTGCCAGATATATAAACGAAAATAAACTTGTGGAGAGATCACTGATAGGGCCCAGTACCGGTAAGGCTGTTGAAAAGATTTTAAGGGGAGAAGAACTTCTACTTTCTGACAGAACAGGTACAACATCCGGGCTTGTAATGAAAATATCACCGGTGGGGCTTATTTTTCCGCCTGCTCAAAAGTATCTTATGCTGCAGATAATAGAACAGATAGCCTATTATTCTCATTATACAGATACAGCAGTTTCTGCTGCATGTGGAGCAGCATCTGCAGTGTCAGAAGCGGCAGCAGGCAGCTGTATGGATAAAATTATATCAGAATCTATTGATATGATGGAAAAAGGAGAAAAACTTGGAATAAGAACATATCAGCCTTCTGTTTCTGAACGTACAAAACATATTTTAAATTTCAGTAGAACTGTTTCTTCTAAAGAAGATGTACTCACCTTTATTTCAGAAGTTATTGGTACAGGAATCAGTGCTGCTGACGTTTTTCCTGCCGCTCTGTTAATATTTAACTTATATGCTGACGAAGATTATCAGGCTTTAAAAAAAGCAGCTTCTATAGGTGGTGATACAGATACAATTGCTTCAATAACAGGTTCGATTTTAGGAGCTTATAAGGGATATTTATCTTTTCCCAAAAGGTGGGGAAAAGATATTCTACAGATAAACAATCTGGAAATAGAAAAAACTGCAGAAAAAATTACAGCTTTAAGAAGTAATGAAAATTAAAGTATGATAAAAAATTTTATGGGCTTATCCAGAGGAGGTTCCATTTAGTGGAAAATAAAAAGATAATCAAAACAAATAGAGGTGAACTTGATTACAACAGAAAAACTCTTATTATGGGTATTTTAAATATAACTCCAGATTCTTTTTCTGATGGTGGAAAATATAATGAAATTGATGGAGCAGTTAAGCGGGCAGTAGAGATGGAAAACCAGGGTGCAGATATTATTGACATGGGAGCAGAATCAACCAGACCCGGATCAGCCAGAGTTTCTTTAGAAGAAGAAAAAAAGCGCCTGCTTCCAGTTTTAAAAGAAGTTCTGGCATCAGTATCTGTACCTATATCTATAGACACCTATAAGAGTGAAACTGCAGCAGCGGCACTTGAGATGGGAGCTTCTATAATAAACGATATTAGTGGAATGAAATTTGATAAAAAAATGCCGAAAATTGCTGCATATTATGATGTTCCGGTTGTCCTGATGCATATACAGGGTAGACCGGAAACAATGCAGAAAAATCCTGAATATAGAAATTTAATTTTTGAAATAAAGAAATATCTCTGGACCAGCATAGAAGCTGTCAGGAAAGCAGGTGTCAGGGATGAAAAAATTATTATTGACCCGGGGATTGGATTTGGGAAAAAACATCAGCACAATCTTAAGATTTTAAACAGACTTAAAAGTTTTGAGGAATTGAATTACCCTATTTTGATAGGTACATCCCGCAAATCTCTGATTAAATATGTAACTAAAGATGAAAAATTCGGAAGGATTTCCGGTACAGCTGCTTCTGTGACCACTGCTGTACTAAATGGGGCCAGTATTGTAAGAGTTCATGATGTAGAAGAAATGAAGAGGGCTGCAGTTATGGCAGATGCGGTAAAATGGGAGGGTAATAATGTACAGTAAAGACGAAATATCTTTAAATGAGATGATTTTTTATGGATATCACGGTGCACTTAAAGAAGAAGAAAAAATGGGCCAGCGTTTTACAGTCAATTTCACCGGTTATCTTGATCTAGAAGCTGCGGCAAGAGAAGATAATCTTGAAAAATCAGTTCATTATGGTGAAATTTTTAAAATAATTAAAGAAGTAGTGGAAAATGAGCGCTTTGATCTTATAGAGGCACTTGGATTGAAAATTATAGAAAAACTATTTTCTGAGTTTAGCAGACTGGAATCAGTAAAGATAGAAATAAAAAAACCATCAGCACCTATTGAAGGTATACTTAAAAATGCTTCTATTGTTTTAAAAAGACAGAGATCCGATTTTGAAAAAAAATAAGGAAGTGGTAATTTGAAAGAAATATATTTGGGTTTGGGGTCGAATATTGATCCACGCAAATCGTATTTAAAAAAAGCTGTTTATGAGATAAACAGGCTGTCGCAGACAAAAGTGAGCAAAAAATCTTCTATTTACGAGACTAAGGCAGTTGGTTATACAGATCAGGATGATTTTTTGAATGCAGTAATTAAAATAGAAAGCAGTCTGTCTCCAGAAGTTCTGCTTAAAAAATTGCTGAAAATAGAAAAAAAGCTGGGAAGAGTAAGGACAAAAAAATGGGGGCCCAGAACAATAGATATAGATATCCTTCTATATGGTGATAGAGAATATAAAAGTGAGGACCTTAAAATACCACACCCCCGAATGACAGAAAGGGCTTTTGTGCTTATACCGCTGGCTGAAATTGCTGATCCTAAAAATCTAATAATTGATAAACACTCGTTAGAATATTATATAAAGAATTTGGATTATGAGGATGGGGATATTTCTAAATACTGCAGATTACCAGATTAATGTTAAAAATTTATTTTATGACGAAATCTCCTTTTTGCAGTTCTAAAAATAATTTTAGGGAGCCTTCTTATTTAATATGCTGTAATTCAATATATATAAAAAGTGTGCTGTTCATCAGAAGATATATCGGCAGGAAGCCTGTTTTGCAGGACTGAATCGATTATATATCCTCCCAGTGGAACTTTCTGACTTAAACCTATAATTGAACTGGTAATTCTTGGATTAATTTCAAGCAGATAATATTTTCCCTCACTGTAGATAAAATCAATGCCAAAATAACCCTTAAGACAGGGAAAAGTTTCTTTGACTTCTGCTGCCATTTTTTTAAGTTCATTCTGTTCAGGAAAAGGGTAATCTATAATTCCTCCCAGATATTTATAGTTTTTCTGATCAATAATCTGTTTATTTATGCTTAAAATTTCAAAATCATCTTCAGCTGCCAGAACAGAAATGCTGCCAGGTATTCCGGTTAATAACTGCTGCAGCAGGTAATTTTTTTGTCCGTCAAGATTGTCCAGATCTTTCTTTTCATTAATAATTTCCAGTTCAGATCCTGCACTGTAGACAGCTTTGGCTAGAGCTGGAAAATTCAAATCATTACTTTGATTCTGAAAATCATTTTTCTTTTTTAAGTTGTCTATCAAAAAAGTGGGAGGCTGTTTAACAGCTTTGTTTTTAAGGGAGTTATAGACTGTCCATTTATTTCCTGTCATTGAAACAGTATCAGAACTGGATGCGAGATTAACTATACCTTTATTTTCCAGCAGTTTGCTGAGTTTATACAGTATATTATCGGATTCTGGCGCGGTGAGTAGAAAAAAATCGTATTCATCAGATATATTTTTATCTAAATAAGAAAAATAATCTACGCCCTTTTTTATATCAGTTTTTTTAAAACTTATATTTTTATTTTTATATCTTTTCGGAAAGAAATGAAAAAAATCGCTGTTTATATAAGTTGTTATTTCTGTATTTTCAATATCTGAAAAAGAGTGGAGGAGGGTATTCAGCATCTTTATTCCCTCACTATAAAAAGATATTTTTTGGTTTAAAAGGCCGCCTCTGCTGATAAAATACTCCAAAATTAATATTTTCATCAATTCACCCTCCAGTAATAAGTTCGTTACATCAAATCTAATTGTTTTTTTAAAAAATTAATAGAAAAAGTATAACTAAAAGCATAGTTAAAAGCAAATATAACTGCCGCCGCATTTGATATTCTGCAGTACAGTTCTGCGCAGATTCATTTTTTATAAAAGCTTATAAATTATCTATGTATTATTAAACTATCGGCTATAAGTTCTGCATTTCACGTATATGAGAAAAATAAAATGATTTTTGCACCCGATATATATATTATATACATAATTAGAGAAAAAATAAAATCTATCTAAAAAAGTTTAAAAAAGAGGAATTTGTTTTAATATGCAGAATACATTATAAAGAAATTGTTATAACAACCCTATGACATATTGAAATTACATATTATAACAACATATAAAATAATATCAAAAAAACATTAACTTATAACAAAATAAAATATTTAGATCAAATAATAGAAATTTAAGGTTTCCCCATTTTTTTAAATTATTCTGACAAAAAGGGAGATACAGGGAAATTTAAATTTTAAATATATTAATCTTAAAGAGATTCTCTTTTTGCATCTCTAAAAATAATTTTGAGAGAACTTTTTATAGAAATAAAGAAATTATATAAATAAATAAATTTTCCAGAAGGAGGTGGAATCAGATTGAATGTTAGTTTAGACCGCAGCTCATATATGCCACTCTATATACAGGTCAAAGAAATGATAAAAGAAAAAATTAAGAAAGGAGATTACAAAAGAGGAGAAAAAGTTCCTTCTGAGGCAGAACTGCAGAAAGAGCTTTCTATTAGTAGAACAACTGCCAGGAATGCGCTAAAAGAGCTTGTTAATGAAGGGATTTTAGAAACGCATCAGGGAAAAGGTACTTTTGTCTGTAAAGAAAAGCTGAGTCATCCACTTCCCAATCTTACCAGTTTTACCGAAGATATTAAAAATAAGGGATTTAAACCTGGTGCAGAAGTAATTGAGAATAGACTTATTAAACCAGATAAATATGTTAGAGAACAGCTGGATCTTGCCGACAGTGATAGAGTATATTATCTAAAACGCCTGCGGACAATTGATGGTGAAGCAGTAGGGTTACACAAAGCATATATAAATGCAAAACTTTTAGAAGGAAGAGATTTTAGAGAAATTAATTTTGCAGAAAAATCTCTTTACAAAACTCTTGAAAATGAATATAACATAAAGATAGGTGAGGCTGAAGAGACTATTGAAGCATTACCAGCAGATATCAGTATTAGCAAACTGCTGAATATGTCCGGGTCATTTCCGGTGTTAATTCTTAATAGAAAGACATATACAGTAGATGGCAAACTGTTAGAGTATGTAAAAATAATCTATCGTGCAGATAGATATAAATATCATGTTAGATTAAAGCGAAAATAAATTAGAGAGAAAATTAAGAGGTGAGTAAATTGGGTAAAATATTTCCAGCAAAAGAAAACATTTTAAAGAACATTTATGGTGTAGAAAAACCAATTTTAGGTATGATTCATCTAAAACCACTTCCAGGAGCACCACATTTTGAGGGAGGTTCACTGGATGAAGTAATTGAATTTGCCTTAAAGGAAGTTGAAGCATTTGTAAAAGGTGGAGTTGATGGACTAGTAATAGAAAATGCATGGGATATTCCTTTTCCCAGGCCTGAAGATATAGGACATGAAACATCTGCAGCAATGGCATATGTATCCAAACCTATTAAGGAAGAATCCGGCCTGCCAATTGGGATTAATGTACTTGCAAATGGAGCAGTACCGGCTCTGGCAGTTGCAAAAGCTGTTGGAGCAGAATTTGTAAGAGTAAATCAGTGGGTAAATGCCTATGTTGCCAATGAAGGGATTCTTAATGGAGCTTCTGCAGAAGCAATGCGCTATCGCTCAGCTATAAAGGCAGATGAGGTAAAAATATTTACTGATGTACATGTAAAACACGGCAGCCATTCTATAGTTGGAGATAGAAGTGTAGCAGAACAGACAAGGGATAATATATTTTTTGATGCTGATGTATTAATTGCAACAGGAAATAGAACCGGTGATGCAACAGAAGTAGACGAGATAAAAGCAATAAAATCCAATACAGATCTATCAGTTATTACAGGAAGTGGTCTAACTGCAGATAATGTACCACAGATACTGGAGTGGGCTGATGGGTCTATAGTAGGCAGCTGGCTAAAAAAAGATGGCCTCTGGTGGAATCCAGTTGATTATGATAGAGTGTCCAGACTTATGGAAGAAGTAAATAAAGTAAGGGAAACTCTTTAAATGAAAAAACAGGCAGACTTTGTTGTTCTCGGCAGTGCCAATGTAGATTATGTAGCTCATGTCTCTCATCTTCCGGTAGATGGAGAAACAATTCAGTCAGACAGATTTGCAATTTATGCCGGTGGTAAAGGTGCAAATCAGGCAGCTGCACTTGCGGGAGCAGGTAAACAGGTGATTTATTTAGGAGCAGTTGGAAAAGACAGCAATGGAAGTTTTATGAAAGAAGAGTTAAAAAAATATGGTGTTAATACAGATTATATTTTTAAAAAAGATGCGGATACTGGGGTATCACTAATTGCAGTTGCAGAAGATGGGAATAATTTCATCATTACACATGCAGGTGCCAATAAAAATCTTTCTAGAAAAGATATAAAAAATACTGAAGCTATATTAAAAAAGAGCAGATATGTGCTGCTTCACTGGGATATAAATAGAGAAACAGGAGAATATTTTATTAAAAAAGCAAAGGAATTTGGTAATAAAATAATATTTAACCTGGCCCCGGTTAGACCGATATCTGATGAAATATTTAAGATGATAGATTATTTAATAATAAATGAAATAGAAGCAGGTTATCTTACAGATCTAAAAGTGGAAACTGTGGAAGATGCAAAAAAAGCCGGTAAGATACTTCTGGAAAAAATCAATAATATTGTAATCACTTTAGGTAAAAGTGGTGCAGTTGTAATTAATAAAAATACAGAAAAACATATTCCTTCTGTAAAAGTAAAAGCAGTTGATTCAACTGCTGCAGGTGATACATTTATTGGAGTTTTTGCTTCACAGTTAGATGAAAAAGGACTGGTTGATGCTGTTAAGGCAGCAAATAAAGCTGCTTCTATTTCTGTAACAAGATATGGAGCACTACCGTCAATACCAGAACTGTCTGAATACAGCAGCTGAAAGCGGCTGAAATAATGGTAAAGTAATTTTTCGAGTAGCTTTTATTTAATAAGATTTTTAAACAACTATTTAATCAGCAGAGGTGAATTTCTCCAGGTAAATATTTAGTTGGACTTTTTTTGATAGGATTTATAAAAAAAGAGAAGGGAAATCCCTTCTCTTTTGTCTTTAGACTAAATTGTTGCTAATGTCTGTATACCTTATTTTTGCTAAAATATGTTTTTTAATAAAAAATTGTACCACCCGGACCAATAGGCAGTTTAAACATAAACCAGATTATCAGCAAAATGGTCCAGCCTATCATGAATGCAATAGAATAGGGAATCATTGTGGATACTAAAGTACCTATTCCTATATCTTCATCATATTTTTTAGCAAATGCTATAATAATTGCAAAATATGGCATCAGTGGGGTGATAATATTTGTAGTTGAATCTCCAATCCTGTATGCCATTTGTGCAAACTCAGGAGCATAGCCGAGCTGCATCAGCATTGGAACAAAGACAGGTGCCATAATAGCCCATTTTGCAGAAGCACTGCCGATAAAAAGATTTATAAATCCGGCTACAACAATAAACAAAATTATCAGCGGCAGGCCGGTAAAATTAATCGATTCTAAAAAGTCAGCTCCACTGATAGCCAGGATTGTTCCCAGTTTTGACCAGCTGAAATAGGCCACAAACTGACCTGCTGCAAAGGCAAGTGCAATATATCCACCCAGTCCTGACATTGTTTTGTTCAAAAATTTTGCAATATCGTCAGAATTTTTTATTGTTCCTGTTTTTTTACCATAAGCCAGTCCAGGAATAAAAAAGAAAATTGCAATTAGTGGTACAAGACCACCGACAAAAGGAGTTGAACCCATAATAATATTTCCATTATCACTCCGCAGAATACCATTTTGAGGAACAATCAGAAGTAGAACTACTGCAAGTGTAATTGCCAGCCAGATTAAAGCGGATTTAATACCGGCATTTTCTTCAGCAGTAATTTCTTGTAACTCTTCGGAGTGATCTCCTTCATATTCTCCAAAACGAGGTGCCACAATTTTTTCTGTCACCCAGGTACCTACAATTGTAACAATAAAGGTTGAAGCAACCATAAAATAATAATTGACTGTAGGAGGGACAGTATAGCCGGTATCCAGAAGCTGTGCAGCTTCCTGAGAAAGTCCTGCCAGCATCGGGTCAAGAGTAGAAACAAGGAGATTGGCACTAAAACCACCGGATACACCCGCAAATGCAGCTGCAAGTCCTACCAGTGGATGCCGTCCTTTGGCAGCAAAAATTACTGCTCCTAATGGAACAAGTACAACATAGCCGGCATCTGAAGCTATATTTGACATAATACCTGCAAAAACTACTGCTGCAGTAATATATCTGTCAGGTGCACTCATTACTGTTTTTTTAAGTAGGGAAGAGATCAGACCTGATCTTTCTGCTGTACCAACTCCGAGCATTGCAACAAGTACTACACCCAGAGGCGCAAAACCTGTAAAATTACTTACTGCATCAGTAAATATACGTCTGATACCGTATTTTGAGAGCAGATTAACAGCTTCTATTGTTTCACCTGTACCCGGATGAGTTACTGCCACATCGAAGATACTTACCACCCATGATAATACTAAAACTATGATAGAGAAAATAAAAAATAAGATAATAGGGTGAGGCAGTCTATTTCCTGTTTTTTCTATCCTGTCCAGGAATTTGTCAGTTAATTTTTTCTTTTTTAAATTTTCGGTCAATGTTAAAAATACCTCCTGTAAATTTTTTTAAAATATTTATAATATAAGTAGTACGGTTCTGTCTGTACACCTCCTTTTTCAAAATTTTGACAAACACAAAATCTATTATAACAAAAATGTTTTTTAAAATCAAAAATTAATTTAAAATTAAAAAAATGGTGTTTAATAAACTAAAGTATTGAAAGAATAAACATTTTTTGAAAGAACAGCTGTTTTGTGTTAAAATATATCAACATATAAATAAATAATTTTTATTCATATAAAAATATTATTATACATATAAAAACAATTACTTTTAAAAAAAATCATATTACGACAGATGAAGATATAATATAAAAGCTGTCCAAAAATTATAAATACAGATTAGGTGATCAAAATGTCCGATAATGTTTTGAAAAATAATTTTAATAATAGAGAGGCAATTTTGAATGGTTCTATTACGGGAACACTTTTTAAGCTGTCCTGGCCGATTATGGTTGGTAATACCATGCAGGTGCTTTATAATCTTGCCGATACATTCTGGGTTGGTAAGCTGGGAGCTGATGCTGTAGCCTCAATTTCGATTGGATTTCCGCTAGTTTTTCTTCTTATATCTATTGGTAATGGAATGACTATTGCCGGTACTACTCTTGTGGCTCAGTATACAGGTTCAGATAATAAAAAAATGGTTGATCATGTAGCAGGACAGATACTGACTCTTGTTATATTTCTGTCTTTTTTATTTGGTATACTCGGAGTTGCATTTAATAGAAAAGTTTTAAATCTCATCGGAGCTCCTCCCAATATTATCAATGATGCTGAAGCTTATTTAAGTATTATACTGGGTGGAGTTGGATTTATGTTTACTTTTTTTGTGTTCACTGCACTTCTACGTGGAGTTGGAAATACTAAAACTCCGATGAAGATGATGGTTTTTTCTACAGTATTAAATATTATCCTTGATCCTTTTATTATATTTGGATGGGGGATATTTCCGGCACTTGGTGTTAGAGGTGCTGCAATTGCAACTGTATTTTCCAGAGCTGCAGCAGGGGTTATAGGTATTTATTTTCTTCTCAAAGGAAATAAAGGTATTAAACTTCACTTAAAAAATCTTATCCCGGATCTTCCACTGCAGATAAAAATTATTAGGCTGGGAACCCCATCTTCAGCAGAACAGTCTATCATTTCTTTTGGTATGATAATTTTGATGAGTATAGTTTCTAATTTTGGTATGCTGGCTGTGGCAGCATATGGAATTGGCAACAGAATACTTTCGGTTGTTATGATGCCGATGCGTGGAATTTCTATGGCCACAACCACAATGGTGGGCCAGACAATGGGGGCAGATGATGTCAGCAGAGCAGAGAAAATTGCCTGGACAGCTATCGGACTAACATTTGCTATTATGATGGCCCT
>CAZLIW010000012.1:0-18106 GCA_964559325.1 uncultured Halanaerobium sp.
AGCTGAAGATAGATTTCATATTTTAGAGGGCCTGGAAAAAGCAGTTGATAATCTTGATCTGGTAATTCATATAATTAGAAACTCTGATTCTAAAAAGGAAGCAAAACAAAAACTAATTGAAGGACTGCGTATTAGTGCCAGTCAGGCTCAGTCTATTTTAGAAATGCAGCTGCAGAGGCTTGTTGGGATCGAGATAAATAAGCTTGAATCTGAAAAAAATGATCTGGCAGAAAAAATAACTTATTATAAAAAAATACTTTCTAATGAATCAGAATTAAAAAAAGTTATGAAAAAAGAATTAAAAGGAATTAAAAATAAATTTGTTGATAGAAGAAGAACAGAAATTATTGCAGATGACAGAGAAGCTGTAATTAATAAGCAGGATTTAATTAAAGAAAAATCTGCTGTTGTTTCTCTATCATATAGAGGTATTATAAAAAGAAATGATGAAATATCTAATTTGCGCCAGAGTAAAAATGATTTTATTAATTATGTTGTTAGTGGTTCTTCTTTAGATCAGCTGATGTTTTTTACTGATTCTGGAGAGGTTTATAATCTTCCTGTTCATCAAATTGAAGAACACCACGGATTATCTACCGGAGAAAGTTTAACTAACTACATCCAGATACCTATGCATGAAAAGATTATTTCTCTCAATATACTGCCTAAAGATGTTAATCAGCGTGAATTTCTTACTTTTGCAACCGGAAGCGGTATTGTAAAGAGAACTGAAGCTGGAGAATATGACAGCAATTACACACATATTAGGGCCATCAAAATAGATAATGATAGATTAATCAATGTTCATCAGACATCTGCAGATAATGATTTGATATTTATTAGCAAAAATGGATATTTAATAAGATTTAATGAAAATAGCTTTTCCACTACTGGCAGAAATACAATTGGTAGTAAAGCAATTAAATTAAATTCAGATGATGAAGTTATAAATTTTGAAGTATATGATAAAGATAAATTTATTGTATCAATAACAGAATGTGGAAGAGCCAATAAAATTAGAATGAAAGCATTTAAGTTACAGAACAGAAATGGCAGAGGTCAGAGAATTTATTCAAACAGTAGTTATAAATTAGCAGGTGCAGTTAAAGCAGAAAAGGATGATCTAATAGTCATTGCAGATAAGAATAGTGAGCTTTATACTGTCAATGTTTCTGATATACCTGAAACTGCTCCAGGTGGTAATATGTATAAAACTGTTAAAGATGATGATTTTGAAAAAGCAGTTTTAATCAGTAAAAATTTGATAAAAACAGATGATTAATACTTAAATACAGAAAAGCGGCCATTCCGGCCGCTTTTTTTACTAAGTTTTTTAAATTATTTTAGAAATACATGGTTTCCTATTCTAATAACTTTTTCTCTTTTAGCAAAAAAATCTGGATTTTTTGATTTATCAGGATTATAAAAATAAAGACTTCCTCTGCTTGGATCATTTCCTTCAGCAGCTTCATAAGCAGCTTTATATGAATCACTATTGGGAGATAAATTAATCTGTCCATTTTCTACTGAAGTAAACTGACCACTCTGATAGACAACTTCTTTTATTGTGTTTGGAAAAGATGGATGATAAACTCTGTTAATTATTACAGCACCAACTGCAACTTTTCCCCTATAAGTCTCTCCCCTTGCTTCTGCATGAACTGCTTTTGCTAGTATATTAATGTCTTCAGCAGAAAATCTGTCAACTGATATGTTATTTAAATTTTCTGCACTATTTTTATCATTATCAGCAAAAATTAACAGAAGAAGCATTAATCCAATACCTGTAAAAACATCCTCTTCTTCAATTGAAGCAGCAGCAGCTCTATTGATGCCTATTCCAGAAAAGAAGAAAACAAATGTATTTGTTAGAAGAAATATTATTAATAAAAGTGAAATTCCCTTCCACTTTAAATGCTGCATAAGCTAAAATCTCCTTTAAATTATAGTAATAAGGCCAGCAGAGCCAGTCCTCCTAAAATATAGGCAGTGTTTCCTGAGTCTTTCTTTTCTGCCAGTTCTTTATTTTTAACTTCAAGTTGTTCTTCCAGGTCAGATATTCTATTTTCCAGCTGATTAATTCTTGTCATAGCAACACTCTGGTTGTCCTGCAGATCCTGTATAGTAGAATTTGATGCCAGTTCACCATTTGCTTCAATACTTTCTTTAGTTAAAGAAAGCTCCTGCTCTAAATCAGATATTCTGCTTGAAAGAGAAGTAACTTCTTCCTGTAGACTTTTAATTTCTACAACCTGATCAATAATATCAGTTACTTCACCTTCTAAGGAAGAAACTCTGTCGTTTACATTACCAATATCTTCATCCTGAATCATATTCTGCTGTTCAACTTTTTTAATTCTGTCTTCAAAAACTTTCTGATTTTGAGCTACTGTAACCAGTTCATCTCTAAATTCAAGCGATAATTCTCTAATTACATCAACATCTTCTTCAGATAATTCCTGAGTACCGGCTTCCATGTTGTTTAACATTCTCGCAATAATTTCAGCCAGTTCATATCTGGAAACTTTTTCGTTCCCCTTAAAAGTACCATCAGAATAAAGAGAAAGGTATCCTCTGTCAATAAGCTGCTGAACACTGTCATATGCCCAGTGATCTCTTGGGACATCCTCAATTTCTACTGCCTGTCCCACGACACTAAATGTAAGCAGTAAAATCATTATTAATACTGTAGTTTTAATTTTCATTATTCAGCCTCCTGTTTAATATTTTTAATATCAAGCTTTATTTCATTACCCAAACCATCATATGCCTCTAGATTATTGATACTTATGTTACCGATATTTTCTTTCTTTTTTCTAAAGTGTAGTGTTGCCAGAATTCCTGTAGCTCTGCTGAATGGAAGTTCCTGATTAAATTCAATTAAACCATCTTCTATTTTTTTAGGCTTATTCCATGGAAGCAGATTTCCATCAGCAACAAATAAATTCCCTCGAGAAATATAACTTAATCTCAAACTATCAGTATTATAATTAAAGTCAAAACTTAAATTTTCAGCCTCTGCAATATTTGCTGCTCTAACTTCAATAGAAATAAAGTTGCTGTCATCTTCTTCAACTAAATTCAGGTATATAAGAGGTTTTAATTCTGGCAGACTTATTCTTTCAACAATTGTTTTTTCATAATCATTAATACCGCTGACCTTAACAGCAAAAGGAAGTTCACCATCAATTCTTAAAGCCTCTATTAACCAGTTTACTTTTAAATTTTCCTGAGGTTGAAGATAGCCAAGATGTTTTTTGAGTTTTTCACTGGCGCCCGGAACAAGACCGGGTGGTAATATTAGTTCAGCTTCAACTCCATATAGAGATGATTCTCCACTATTACTTAATTTTGCCTGAAGTCTAAAAGGATTGGGTTCTAGCTGACCGTTAACTGTGCCCACATCTTCCAGCAGTGTAATTTCTGCATTTAATACTGGAGGACCAACAAATTTAACATTTCTTTCTACCTGATTTGAATCAGTATTATCTGCCTCTACCAGTACTCTATAAGTTATTTCTTTTGGAATTTTTGAACCTGCTGGTTTAACATTCCATTTAAGCTGTGCAGAATCGCCAGCTTCCATATTTCCAAGCTCTCTTGTTGTTCGAACAGCATCAAATGTATCAGGAAGTTCCAGTTTTACTGAAACATTTCTGGCATTTATTTCTGAGGTATTTTCTAGATAGGCAACCACCGGAAAACTTTCATTGTCTTTATTCAGTGTCACTTCTGCCGGTGAAGTTACTCCCAGAGAAATAAGTCCAGGCACAATGGTAATTCCACCAAGACCATATTTAGTTATATAAGTTTTACTTTCACCTGCTGGAATTTTTTCAGGGATCCAGAACATAGCAATTGCACTATCTATCTCATATTCGCCTTTACGAATAAATTCCTGGCCGGGATTAAAATCAAAATCCCATATACCATCAGCCAGACTTCCCCAGTCAGCAAAATAGACTTTATCAGGTGGAGTAACATCCGGTCCTAAAAAAGTACCCTGTGATGTAACCTGAGGATTGGCCAAACTATCAAAAGCCTGCCAAAAATTATCAAGTTCTTTTTTGTAGTACAATTTATCTGTTGTTACAGCATCAGTACCTATTCTAAAAGGAGCTCCATCATTTTCTCCCAGCATGGTATCCAGCATTATTCTCAGACCAACTTTTTGTTCCTCTTCACTGTTATTTATAACCCGATACTTTAACTGTCCTGTATCCGGAAGCCCGGTAGTTGAACTTTTTACAATACTTAATATTTGTTCAACAGTAATATCTCCAAAATTTGATCGAGTGATAATGCTATCCCCTTCAACTTTAGGAGGGGTTGTAATTTCACCATAATTACCATTATTACCGGCTCTGCGTTCAGTTTTACCTCCAAAAACATGTTTTTCGTTATTTATCCAGAGTGTTGTATAGGATGTCCAGGGACTTGGTCTACCATAAACCAGTGGTTTATTATTATCATTATTTCTCAAAGGAGCTCCACCGGTTGTTTCAATTGCAAATCTGCCCTGACTGTTTTCCTGCTGGTTAACAACAAGTACAATATAATCATTACCCAGTCTGAGATTGTTATTTTGATCTACACTTTCAAAAAATTCATCCTGGGCCAGCACACATCCTGAAGCCGAGGTTAATGCCAGGAGTAAAAGTAAAACTAAGGAAATAGTTTTTCTCATAATTTACTCACCTCCTGTTAAAAATTCAACATTTCCAAGATTAACATCTACCTGTGAATTATCAGATTCATCAATATAGTATTTTACTTCTATCGGTATTAAATATCCTTTATTATATGCTTTAAAACTCCAGCCTCTTTCTATTGTTAAAACTGCAACTCTGTCCATTGTATCATAACCGGAAGATTCAATAACACTGACTTCTTTAACCGTTCCTTCAGGGGTTATTTCAGCAGTTAATTTAACAACACCTTCAGCTCTGTTTCCTACAAGATCTTTTGGAAAAGCAGGTCTAACCATTATACTGATTAACTCGCCCGATGTAGGTGGGGGAGGTGGAGGTGGAGGAGGATTCTGTTTAACTTCTTCTTCATTCTGCTCAACATTTTCTGTATCTTGAGCAGGATTTTCTTCAGGACTTTTCTTTTCTTCTATTTCAATTTCTACATCACTTTTCTCACTGCTTAAAACTTCAGTTTTCTCTGCAGTTTCAGTATTTTCAATATCATTAGTTGCTTCATCCGGAACTTCTTCTATATTCTCAGACTCTTCTTCATTTTTTTCTGGTGATTGATTTTCCTGTGTTAATTCATCTTCTTTAATATCAGATTTCACTTCTGTATTTTCTTCAATTTCCGGTTCCGGCTCTGGTTCTGGTTCAGGCTCCGGTTCCGGCTCTTCAATTTCTTCAGTTTCTTCCACTTCTTCAGGTTCTGGTTCTTCAATTTCTTCCGGAATTTCTTCCTGTTCTGCAGTTATTTCCTCTACTTCTTCCTGGGGAACAGGTTTTTCTGTCTGCAGAGGAGCAGGTTGATACTCAACCATTTGTATATAACCATAATCATTTAAATCAGTGTTTTCACCTCTGACATTCCCCTGCATAAATCCAAAAGGAATAAAATAAAGAAGTAGGAGATGAAGAATTATAGAAAAAACAACATATGCTGCTAATTTATTTTGATTATCATTTCCAGGCATAACTTCACCATCCTATTAATTACCTTCTTTTTCTGCCGCAAGGGCCAGCTTATATATTCCTACCTGACGCATTCCATCCATAACTGAAACTACATTTTCATATTTTGTATTTTTGTCAGCACTTATGATAACAACTAAAGAACTGGTTTCAGAGTTCCTGTTTTCAGCCTGAGCAACAATTTCAGCCAGCTGTAAGTTTTTTCCATCATAAAAATAATTACCATCTTCGTCTATTTCCACTAAAAAGTTTTGGTTTGTTTGTTCGGTAGCAGTGACAGCGCGCGGGAGCTGCATATCTATTCCATATGGATTTGATCTAAAAGTTGTAAATAACATAAAGAAAACTAATAGAAAAAATATTACATCAATCATAGGGATAATATTTATAGAACTTTTCTTTTTAAGAGTAGTTCTGAACATTATCCTCACCTCTATTATTACCAACAACATCTATTATTTCAACCATGTTTAAATTCATTTCATGTGCTTTTTTCTCAACCTTATGTGAGAAATATGAATAAAATACTGCTGTAGGAATAGCTATGATTAATCCCATGGCTGTACTAATAAGGGCAGCTGCAATCCCGGAACTAATTTGAGCCGGATTGGCAGCTCCTGCAGCGGTACCAAGTATATTAAAGCTGCTTATGATTCCTATAACTGTACCCAGAAGTCCCAGCAGTGGTGATATCATGGCTACTACATCAAGAATTGGCAGATGTTTTTCCATCTTTTTAATCTCATTTTCACCTACTGCCTGAAGAACTTCCCGCAGTCTGGCCGGGTTTTCACTATTGTGCGCTAATGCAGTTGATAGAAGTTTAGCATTAGGTCCTTTTTTCCCTTTCAATTCATTTAATGCACTTAGAATATCGCCCTCTTCAACTAAAATTTCTATTCTTTTTATAAGTCTAAAATTATTATTCTTATGTCTGGCAAAAAATATTGCTTTCTCTATAATAACAGCAAAACTAAAAACTGATGCGAGCAGAAGTGGGATAGACATTGGACCCCCAAGTGAGAAAAAACTCCATATACGACTCAAATTCAAATTGATCACTCCTCTTTATTAATAATATTATAAGTTCGCTAATACATAAGTTCTACATAAACGATTATAATCCTTTCTTTAAATTAAGGATTATAATGGCAGAATAATGGTAAAAACAGTCCTGTCTTTCTGGCTTTTTGCTGATATTGTTCCACCATGTGCTTCCACAAGTTCTTTTGTAACTGCAAGGCCTATACCTGTACCGCCCGTATTTTTTGATCTGGACTGATCTGCACGGTAAAATCTTTCAAAAATAAATGGAAGATCTTTTTGATCTATTTTTGGGCCATTATTAATTATTTTTATAGAAATATGGTCGTTTATTTTTTTGCTTTCTACATTTATGTTTCCTCCTGTGTTATTATATTTAACAGCATTTTCTATCAAATTACTTAAAATTTGTATCATGCTGTCTCTATCGGCATTTACTGTGATATTTTGTGCAAGGTCTAAATTTACAGAAATGTTTTTATCTTTTATACTAAATTGATATTTATTCAATATTTCTCTTAAAATAGAGCTCAAATCAAGTCTTTCTTTATTTAAATTGACAATTTTATTCTGTGCTTCACTGTATTCCTGAAGCTGATTAATAAGCCTAATTAGGCGATCAGACTCTTCCTGAAGTTCTTTAATGGTTTGACTATCCAGCTCCATTAAACCATCCTCAACAGCTTCTAAATAGCCCTTGATAGTAGTCACCGGTGTGCGGAGTTCATGAGCCAGATCTGAAGTGGAATCTTTTCTTATTTTTTCCAGTTTTTCGAGTCTATCTGTCATTATATTAAATGATTTTCCAAGTTGAGCAAGTTCATCATTACCTTTTATATCAACCTGCTGTTTATAGCTTCCATCAGCAACATTTAAAGCAGAACGATTTAGCTTCACCAGTGGTCTGCTAATATATTTGGAAAGGAAAAATGCCATTAAACCGGCTGCAGCAGCTGCCAGTATTCCACTGATAAAAATAGCATTAAAAACACTCTTTTTAAAATACTGATAAATACCTGACTCTGATTCTGCATTGACAGCAATTTCTTTCCAGTAAATATATGCTTTAGTAGAGCTATTAATTCTAATCTCGTTTATTCTTGTTTTACCAGGAAAATCATCAGGAGAAATCTGACTGTGAGTGGGCATATGAGAAGATTCCATCATTGGTCCCATTCTCCGCATCATATTATTCATCTGCCCTCCTGTTCCCGGGCTATAAATATATTCTTCATTTTTCTGTTCTTTCAATCTAAGCCAGATTGGAATTCTATTTGCTCTGGTGAAATTATTAATAATTTTATTCAACTCAGAATTATTAATATTATCTTCGGTCAGATAATCTTTTAATATTTCCGCCAGTTCAATTATACTGTCTTCTCTCTGCATGTTGACAAAATCATTAAAGTGTTCTCCGATAGAAAAATTAATAAAAAATCCAGCTACAGAAAGGCTCAGCACAATTAATATAATAAGTATAAAAAATAACTTAAAACTGAGTTTGGTCATTAGTTATCACCAACAAATTTATACCCAGCTCCATAAACTGTTATTATATATTCATTTTTGTTTAGTTCCATTTTTTTTCTTATATTTTTAATATGAGCATCAATTGTTCTATCAAAACCACTAAATTCGAGTCCCATAACTTTATCTGCAAGCTGTTCACGGGAAAGAACCTGTCCTGCATTATTAACAAGTTCAAGTAAAATTTTAAACTCTGTATTTGTTAAATTTATATCTGAATCATTTACTAATACAGTTATTTCTTCAGGAAATATTTTAATTTTACCATCTGCAAATGAAAGTATATTTGCTCTCATTTTATCCAGATCTGTTCTTCTTAAAATAGCTTTTATTCTTGCGGTAAGCTCTCTTGGACTAAAAGGTTTTGTAAGATAATCATCTGCCCCATAATCAAATCCTTCAATTTTATTTTCTTCACTACTTTTTGCAGTAAGCATCAAAATTGGAATATCAGAAACCTGCCTTATTTTTTTACAGACTTCTTCTCCACTAATTTTGGGCAGCATAAGATCCAGCACAATAAAGTCAATAGCATTATCCGAATTAAAAATATCAAGAGCTTTTTTGCCGTTTTCAGCTTCTACAGTGGTAAAACCACTGTCTTCTAAATATGTTTTTATCAGTTTTCTAATTTTTGCTTCATCTTCAACAATTAAAATTTTATTATGCATAAGAACACCTTCTTTAGAGATTTTCCAGAAAAACTCTTCTCCAATTTAAATATAATATTTTTTCTATTTCTCTGCTGTTATATCCATTTTCACTTAATTTTTCAGCGAGCAGCTGCAGCTTACCGATATTTTCAAAGCCGTTGGGTGTGCTTGTAATACCATCATAATCAGAACCAAGTGCTACAGTCTCGATACCGGCCAAATTGACAATATAATCAATATGTTTTATTATATCACTGCTGTCTACATCAGCAGTAGTTCTATTTAAAAATTGCGGGCAGAAATTAATTCCTATTAGCCCACCATTTTTGGCAATTGCTCTAATCTGACTGTCATCTAAATTTCTTTCGATATTTCTAATATTTTTCACATTGGAATGTGAAGCAACAACTGGTTTGGAACTTAAATCAATGGTGTCCCAAAAACCCTCCGGACTTATATGAGAAAGATCTACAGTAATTCCAAGCTGGTTCATAAGTTCTACTGCCGTTCTGCCTAGATCTGTTAAGCCTCCACCACTGTTAATTGTAAGCCCATCTGCAAGCATATTGCGCCTGTTCCAGGTTAGTGTGATTAATCTAACTCCCAGATTATAAAAGCTTTTTATCTGGCTCAATTCAGTTACTGCATCAGCACCTTCAAGACTCAATACAGCAGCTATTCTATTTTTCGATTCTGCACTTATAATATCTCTGCTGTTTTTAATATGAACAATATCTTCTTTAACAGCTATTTTTTCCTGAAAAGCATTAATATAATGCAGTGTTCTTTTTAATGCGTTTTCTGGAAAATATTCATCTTCTATAAAAACTGCAAAAACTTCTAAAGCTACATTAGATTTTTTGAGTTTGGGAAGATCAACATGAAAGTTTTTGTTATTTTTATCAAAGTCAAAATCTTTATTTCTATTAAAATTCAAAAGTACATCTGTGTGACCATCAGCAATTTTATAATTCAATTTAATTCATCTCCTAAAAAAATCTCTTTAATTTATATTATATAGCCTTTTACTATAATAAAACAAGCTATAATAAAAAAAATCTGTCTGCCTTTTACAGCAAACAGATTTATAATAATTATTAACGTGGTTCAACTATTAATTTTATTGCAGTTCTTTCTTCCCCATCAATTTCTATATCTGTAAAAGCAGGAATACAGATAAGGTCAATTCCACTGGGTGCTACAAATCCTCTTGCAATAGCTACTGCTTTTACACCTTGGTTTAGGGCTCCAGCACCGATAGCCTGTAGTTCAGCATTTCCCCTTTCACGTAAAACACCGGCTAGTGCCCCTGCGACTTTGTTTGGACTTGAATTTGATGATACTTTTAATACTTCCATGTTCGTAAATTACCTCCTTGTTTTGTTAAAAATTAACTCCCTCTATATAATATATTAGTCACAGATTAAATGAATTCCTGCCTTATTTTAAAAATAAATATAATTTTTAATTATTTTTCTTGATTTCCATGATTTGTTTACCTAAAGCTTTATTTTGATCTATTTTTATTAAAGCTCCTTCTAATTTAACCGACCCTGTTGCCACTTCATAATTGACCGGTAATTGGGTTATATATTTTTCGACCATTTTATCTACCCTCATACCCAGTATGGAATTAACAGCACCTGTTAAACCTGCATCTGTAATATAAGCGGTTCCACCAGGAAGTATCTGTGCATCTGATGTCTGAACATGTGTATGTGTGCCAACAACAGCTGCAACCTCTCCATCAACAGAGTGAGCAAAAGCCAATTTTTCTCCAGTAGCTTCAGCATGAAAATCAACAATAATAATATCTGAATTATTTTTTATATCATTAATTTTTTCCTGAAAAATGTGATAGGGAGAATTATAATTATTCATGTATACCTGACCAATTAAGTTAACAACTGCAATCTTTAAGCCATTTTTTTCTATAATAGTCCAGCCATGACCGGGATTGTCCGGAAAATAATTCAGTGGTCTTATGAGTCTTTTTTCTTTATCAATAAAGTCAAAAATATTTTTGTTATCCCAGGTGTGATTACCCATAGTTAAACAATCTATACCATATCCAAACAGTTCATCTGCAACTTTTTTTGTTATTCCAAATCCACCAGCCGAATTTTCTCCATTAGCAATAACAAGAGAGATATCATGTGTTTCAATAATTTTATCCAGAAATAGTCTCACGGCTCTTCTACCGGATCTTCCTACAATATCGCCTATAAATAGTATGTTCATTTTATCATTCCTCTGTTTAATTTATATATTTAATAATATGAATAAAAGGCTCCTCAAATGAGGAGCCCTGTTGTTTTCAGATCTAATTATTTAGCATAATCAACTACCCTGGTTTCTCGAATTATTACTACCTTGATTTGTCCAGGATAATCAAGGCTATTTTCAATTTTCTTAGTGATATCTCTAACCAATTTACTGGTTTCAATATCATTGATTTTATCCGGTTCAACAATTACTCTGATCTCTCTACCTGCTTGAATTGCGTAAGCTTTTTCTACACCAGAAAAAGATTTACCAATTGTTTCAAGTTCTTCAAGTCTCTTGATATAAGACTCCAAGGTTTCTTTTCTTGCACCTGGTCTGGCTGCTGAAATTGCATCAGCTGCAGCTACCAGAACTGCTTCAATTGAATGGAATTCTACATCACCGTGATGTGCCTCAATAGTGTGGAGAACTTTTTCGCTCTCACCATATTTTCTAGCAGTATCAACACCGATTTTGACATGTGGTCCTTCTACTTCGTGATCTATAGATTTTCCAATATCATGTAAAAGTCCACCTCTTTTCGCAAGATTTACATCTGCTCCTAATTCTGCAGCCATAATTCCTGCTAAATATGAAACTTCAAGTGAATGCTGAAGAACATTCTGTCCATAGCTTGTTCTGAACTTTAACCGGCCAAGTAATTTAACAAGTTCAGGATTTAAACCATGAACTCCAGTATCAAATGTTGCCTGTTCTCCAATTTCTTTCACATGCTGATCCAGTTCTTCGCGGGCCTTTTCAACCATTTCCTCTATTCTAGCAGGATGAATTCTTCCATCAATAATTAATTTTTCTAAAGCTATACGGGCTATCTCACGTCTTATTGGATCAAAACCAGAGATAACTACAGCTTCAGGAGTATCGTCAATGATAAGATCAATACCTGTTAGGCTTTCTAATGCTCTGATGTTTCTTCCTTCTCTACCGATTATTCTACCCTTCATATCATCATTGGGCAGAGATACAACAGAAACAGTAGATTCTGTGACATGGTCTGCAGCACATCTCTGAATAGCAAGAGAAATAATTTCTCTGGCCTTTTTCTCTGCTTCTTCTTTAGCCTGTGCTTCTTTTTCCTTAATCATTTTTGCAAATTCATGATCAAGTTCAGACTCAACCTTATTGAGAAGATAATCTTTAGCTTCTTCCTGTGATAAACTAGAAATTTGTTCGAGCTTTTCTTTCTGTGCTTCTTTTAATTTTTTAATTTCCTGTTCATCACGGCTGAGATTCTTTTCTCTATCTTTAATACTCTGCTCTTTGCGTTCCAGATTTTCAGCTTTTCTATCAAGGCTTTCTTCTTTATGCATCAAGCGATTTTCAAGTTTCTGTAATTCGTCACGTCTTTTTTGGCTCTCGCGATTAGCTTCTTCTCTGATATTATGAGCTTCCTCTTTTGCCTCAAGAGTAATCTCTTTTTTCTTGGCTTTTGCGTCTCTTTCAGCAGATTCCAGAATTTTTTTTGCTTCTTTTTCTGCTGATTGAATACGAGCTTCAGCAATATATTTTCTAATAAAATATCCTATTAGTAATCCAAGAGGTAGGGCTATTATTAAATACAAAACACCTCCGTTAATATTATTCACCCCCTATTCTATATTCAATTTTTGATTTTATTAATTTTCGTTTACTAATAATATTTTAACTTTTTTATGTGTTTCTGTCAAGAAAGTAAAATAAACAGCCTTATATAAAATAAAAAAAGGCCTGTATTTTAAATACAGACCCTTTTATTTACATTAATCTGTTGTTTTATTGATTATATCATATGAAAAACCTTTATTGGAAAGATAATTTTTGAGCTTTAGGCTTTCTCTATCTTCCTCTTTATGTTTTCTAAGCCATTTTTTTATGAGTGTTTCGGACATTTTTATTTCCTGTTCAAAACTTAAATATTTATTTAATGAACTATCAATTAAACTTCGATTCAACCCTTTTTTTAGCAGTTCTTTGTAAATTAATCTTCTTCCCCGTGGATGATTGTTTATTCTGGATCTAATCCACTGTTCTGCAAATCTATTTTCATTAATCAAATCCTTTTCGAGCAGATAATTAATTGTCTGTTCAACAACATCATTATCAAATCCTTTTTTAAATAATCTATCTTTCATTTCTTTTACTGTTCTTTCTCTATATGAGAGAAGATGAAAAGCCTTGTTTTTAGCTTTTTGAATTTCTTCTAAATCCATATAATTTAATCCTCTTTTTCTTCTGTATTATTTTCGTTTTCAATTTCTTCCTCATCATTTTCAGCAAGACCGACTTTCACACGTATTTTGTGGTCTATCTCTTCTTTAATTTCGGGATTATCATTTAAGAAATTTTTAGAGTTTTCCCGACCCTGACCGAGCCTAACATCACCATAAGAATACCACGATCCTGCTCTATCAACAACTCCTATTTCTTCTCCAAGATCTATTAGACTTCCAGACTGAGAAATACCAGTTCCATACATGATATCAAATTCTGCTTTTCTAAAGGGTGGAGCAACTTTGTTTTTAACTACTTTAACTCTGGCTGTACTTCCAATCATT
Organism: uncultured Halanaerobium sp.; assembly: GCA_964559325.1. Classification (GTDB taxonomy): domain Bacteria; phylum Bacillota; class Halanaerobiia; order Halanaerobiales; family Halanaerobiaceae; genus QPJE01. The sequence goes on from CAZLIW010000012.1 coordinate 13,708, forward strand.
TTATCTCCATCTTTTATAGTTTGAGAACGGCGGATTTCAATTCTAACTGAAGAGTAAAATTTAAGTGCACGTCCACCTGGAGTTACTTCAGGGTTTCCAAACATAACTCCAATTTTTTCTCTGATTTGATTAATAAAAACACAGGCAGTTTTAGATTTGCTTATTGCGCCAGAAAGCTTTCTCATAGCCTGAGACATTAGTCTGGCCTGTAGACCAACATGTGTATCTCCCATATCACCTTCAAGTTCTGCTTTTGGAACAAGAGCAGCAACAGAGTCTACAACTACCAGGTCAATAGCATTACTGCGAACCAGTGCTTCTGTAATTTCAAGCGCTTCCTCTCCATTATTGGGCTGAGAGATCAAAAGATTATCTATATCTACTCCCAAATTTTCTGCATAACGTGGATCAAGTGCATGTTCAGCATCGATAAATGCTGCTATACCATCTAATTTTTGTGCTTCCGCTATAATATGAAGCCCCAGAGTTGTTTTACCCGAAGATTCATTACCATAGAGTTCAATTATTCTTCCTCGAGGAATCCCCCCCACTCCTAATGCGAGATCAAGTGGTAAGGATCCTGTAGGAATTGATTCGACATCTAAAGATGTCGTATCTCCCAGCTTCATTATTGAACCTTTACCAAATTGTTTTTCAATCTTTTTTAAAGCCATATCCAGAGCTTTTTCTTTTTCCTTATTTGCCAATATGATCTTCCTCCCCAGTTAATGTTAATTATTATCTGTATAATTTATTTTTCCTAATTCTATTATAGAACAAATGTTTAGTCTTTGCAAGCAATTATTGTAAATTTTTGGAAAATAGTTTTCTGTATTCTGGACCTGATGGTTTTAATGTGCTTTCATAAAGTGTTATTGTTTTTAAAGCACTAAAAACATTTATATAATTTTCATCCAGAAATTTTGAATTTTTGTCAGTCAGTTTTTTAATTTGTCTGTTATTTTTTTTGCGGGCGATAGTTAAATGGGGAATAAATTTTCTTTTTTCTTTTTTAAAATTAATTTTTTGCATAGAATTTTCAATGCTATTATTTAATCTGACAAGAAATTTTTTTCCCTGAAAAACACTGACAAAAAGCACTTTAAAATTGCTGAGTTTAGGAAAAGCATTCAGTTTTTTTAGCTGAATATAATTGTGCGGGCAGTTGAAATTTAATTTCTGCAGCTGTTCTATAACTTCATCAGCCTTATTTTTATCATTTTCCCCCAGAAATTTAACGGTTAGGTGGAGATTTTCTTTTTCCACCCATTTTATATTCTCATTAATTTCTTCTTTTAGATTTGTTATTTTTTTAAAAAGAAGTTTTCGGGCACGTTCAGTTAAATCAACTGCAATAAACAGGCGCATAACCAGGTACCTCCATTAAAAATTGTTATTATTTTTCAAGTTCAGTCAGCAGTTTTCGTGCATTCGGGTATTCATTATTTAAATGTAAAGTTCTTTTTAATTCTGCAACAGCAGCCTCTTTCATATCAGCTCCATAATAGGCTATGGCAAGATAGTAGTGGCTTTCTGCATGACTGGTATTTTTTTCGACGGCAATGGAAAATTTAGAAATCGCCTTATAATATTCTTCCCTATCCAGATAAATTTTCCCCTGTTCCAAATAGGCATTTACATAATTATCATTATATTTAATTGCCTGATCATAATAGTTAAGGGCTGTATCATAATTTTCAAATTTTCTATTTATTATACCCAGCAGAAAATAGGAATAATAGGAATGCTGATTTATTTCGATTACCTTTTTGAGTGCATTTTCTGCTTCATTGTAATTTTCCAGAGCTATATAACTTTCTCCCAATCCTACATAAAATGGTGTAAAATTTTCCTGGAGTTTTATTCCCTGTTTGTAAATTGAAACTGCAGAATTATAATTATTCAACTCCTGATAAAGGTTTCCCAGATTAAGATAAATAGTCTGTCTGGTAGAATCAATGTCAAGTGCAGACTCGTAATATTTCACTGCTGTTTCTAAATTTCCTAATTCTTTGTTTAATAAGGCGAGATTCAAATAATCATCAGCTGTAGGACCATTAGAAACTATTTCTTCATAAAGTTTTTTAGCTTTTGCTTTTTCATTCAATCCAGTATATGCTGCTGCCAGATCACGTTTAAATGGAATAGAATTTACACCTAGTTGTGCGGCTTTCTGTAGATACTCCAGTGCACTGTCAAAAGAAGCACTGTCAAATTGACGGTCTTTGTTCAAAAATAAAGTTCCCAGTTTCCAGTAGAGTCTGCCGTTTTCATATCCGTGGTCTTTTAAAGCATTAATCTGTTCTAATGCCAGCTGTGTTTGATTGCTATTTAAAGCAGTTAAGGTATAATAATAAAGAGTATCATGTTTAAGTTCATGGTCTATGGAAAGATCATCTAATATCTCAGAAAAAAGTGTTTCTGCTTCTGAATATCTTCCCTGATAATATAAGTTTACTCCTTCAGAAAAGTTATCATAGTTTACATTTTGAGCTCCAGTAGAAAAACTGAATAAAAAAACTAAAATAATTAAACAAATGTAGATTTTTTTGTTCATTTTTATACCTCCCTGTGTAATATCGTATTGTCAAATCTAATGGTTTTCCAGCATTTTCATAATTTTAAGCAAAATAATCTGTGTTGCATACCATCTATTCAGTTTTCGATTGTAATTTTTATTTAATTTAAATGAAAATAATTGTGAAAAAAATTTAATTCCAACAAACATTGTGCCTGCATTTTTCCCTTCCAGACTACCCGGGCCAGCAGCACCGGTGGTGGAGACACCTATATCTGAAGCAAAAATATCAGTTATATTATTGGCCATTGCAAGAGCAGTTTCATGGCTTACAGCACCATATTTTTCAAGAATATTAGCATTTATTTTTAAGACATTTTTCTTTGCTTCACTGCTGTATGCAATAATTCCTCCCTTAAAATAAGCTGAACTGCCTTCCAGCTCTGTTAGTCTTTTGCCGAGCAGGCCACCAGTAAATGATTCAGCAGTAGAAATAGTTAAATCACTTTTTTTAAGTCTGTCACAAAAAATTTCCAGTAGAGACATGTCTCCAGTACCATAAAAGTAATCAGTAAATTTGGTGGAGATGAGATTATCAAAAAAATCAATCGTACTTTCAGCATTATCGTCATTTTTAACCTTTAACCTCAGTTTAACCTCTCCCCTGCCTGCCTGATAACTTAAGACAGCATTTTCTGGAATATTTAATTTCTCAATTTTGTCTGCCAGAGTTGATTCACCAATACCAATGAAATTATATTCCTTAAAAAAAATGCTGTTATTATTTGTATTTTTTAATTCTGGATAGATTTGTTCTAAAAACATAGATCTCATTTCTGAAGGAACACCTGGCATTAAATAAAAAGTTTTGTTATTATGATTTAATTTTATTCCTGGAGCAGTTCCATTATTATTAAGTACTGCTTCTGCATTTTTCGGCAGATAAGCCTGTCTCAAATTATTTTCAGTCATTTTGGAGCTGCTGTTTTCAAAAAAAGAATGAAGGCGTTCAGCCAGTATATCAGAAAATTCGAGCTTAATACCAGCAGCTTCTGCCATTGCATTTTTAGTAAGATCATCTTCAGTTGGGCCAAGTCCTCCTGTCACAAAAATCAAATCAGTTGTTTCAGCAGCAAACTTAAGTTTTTCTTTTATATCAGATTTTTCGTCACTGCAGACAATTATATTTTTAATATTCAATCCTATATCAGTTAATTTTTGAGCTAAAAAATTAGAATTGGTATCCTGTACTTTTCCATATAAAATTTCAGAACCTGTCACAATAATTGAAACATCCATACACTCACCTCAGAATTATTATATCACAGAGTTGTATAAAAGAAAATCGGCCTTTTGGGGCCGATTTGGTTAAAAATATTATTTTAAAAATTAGTTATTAAAAGACTCCAAAGTGTACTGCAATTTTCAATATAATTAGAGAAAAAAATCCGGCTGCAATATCATCAGCCATAACTCCCCAGCCAGAGGGAAGTTTTTCTAATTTTTTAATTATTAAAGGTTTTGTAATATCAAATATTCTAAATAAAATAAAACCACTAATCAGTACTGGTATACCAGTATTTAATGTCATAAAGGTTATCAGCTGACCGGCAGCTTCATCAATAACTATTTTCCCGCTGTCTTTTACACCAGTTATTTTTTCTTCATAACTGCAGATAAAAACACCAGAAATTGTTAAAAAAATTAAAAAATAAATGTTATTTATGGCAGGGAAAATCATTAGAATAACTATCATTAATAAAGAACCCCATGTTCCAGGAGCAAAAGGCAGATATCCTGAAAAAAAACCTGTTGCAAAAAAATGATTTATTTTCTGAAGCATAATTTTACCACCTTAACTGTAATCTAAATCAGCTGATG
>CAZLIW010000013.1:0-17557 GCA_964559325.1 uncultured Halanaerobium sp.
TATTTACAAAAAATAGTACTATCAAAAGGATAAGAATAGAAATCACAAAGGAAAATACTGCAGAATTTTTTGTTATACCATTGACCATCTCATTGACAAAATTTAATGAAGTTCCAACATACCATATACCTATAATCTCTCCTTTGCTATTCTCTATAGGTGTATAAGCAGTTTGATATTTATGTCCAACTACATCAGCTTCACCATAAAAATTCTCTCCATTTATTAATACCCTATTTTTAACTTCATCTGAAACAAATGTTCCAATAGCTCTACTACCATTTTTTTTAACATTAGTTGCTATTCTTTTATCATCGGCGAATAATGTTACTGTATTACCCTGAGTTAATTTTCCAATCAAATCAATCATCTTATAATTCTCATTCATTAAAACATCGCCTTTATAAAGCTTATCTCCCTCAAGTTTCCATTCACCAGGATATTTTAAATCAAATATTTTTAAACCTGTTGCCAGATCAGATTTTGCTTTTGTTATAGCAGCCTTTTTGGCTTCATTAGTTGATATAGCTCTTGTCATAATTAAAGTACCAGAAACAAGGATTACAATTCCAACCAAAATAATTGCCAGCAATTTGTACTTTAGTGATAAATCTTTCATTTAAAATTACTCTCCTTATTATAAATTTTTGTACATAGTTATTTATTTCTCAATATTATTATCGTTGATATTTTATACATCTTAAATTGATTCTCATTTAATTAACTCTCTTAAAAGTACTTTAAAGCATAAATACTCTTCTATACAGCAAATTTCACCTTTGATTTTTAATATATAAATCTGAATTAAAAACATAAACATAAAAAAGCCGCTCAAAAACCACTGCAGGTTTTCAAACGGCCTTATAAAAATACTCAACTAAGGGGTGTGAGTATTATTTATAAACCATAATAAGCTTTTTTATAAATTTCCTTCATATCCTCAACTTCCGGTTTCTTAGGATTGGTAAGAGAACATGGATCTTCAAGAGCATTTTGAGACATTCTTGCAAGAACCTTTTCGAAATCTTCATCACTGTAATCAAGCCAATCAATATCCTGGAACTTAGGCTTAATATCAAGTTCATCATTGAGTCTTCTCACCTCATCAGCCAGACTATCAATTCCCATATATTCTTCCACAGTTTTAAACTCTTCTTCAGCAGCTTTATAATTATATTCAATAACATGTGGAAGCAGAATAGCATTTGCCAGGCCATGAGTTACATGAAACTCTCCTCCAATCTTATGGGCCAGACTGTGAACAATACCTAAAGAAGAATTAGAAAACGCCATCCCGGCTAAAGTAGAAGCATTGTGCATCTTCTCTCGGGCTTCCATATCATCTCCATCAGCAACAGCTCTGGGCAAATAATTAAATACCAGTTCTATAGCCTTAAGCGCAAGTGGAGCAGAATAATCACTGGAATTAGTAGATGTAATAGATTCTACAGCATGTGCCAGAACATCCATACCTGTATTAGCTGTAATATGTGGAGGCATAGTTGCCGGAATCTCGGGATCAACAACTGCAGCATCCGGAATAATCTCAGGTGAAACTATTGGATATTTAATCTTCTTTTCAGTATCAGTAATTACAGAAAATGCTGTAATTTCAGAAGCAGTACCACTTGTAGAAGGTACAGCAATAAACTTAGCTTTATTTCTCAATTTAGGAATAGAACCGACTTCTATAATGTCTTCAAACTTTAATTCTGGGTGCTCATAAAATGCCCACATTATTTTGGCCGCATCCTGAGCAGAGCCACCACCAATTGCAATTACCCAGTCAGGTTCAAAATCAAGCATAGCATCTCTGCCAGCATAGACTGTCTTAACAGAAGGATTTGGTTCAACCCCATCGATAATCAATGTTTCCATCCCGGCACTCTGAAGAAGTTCTTCTGCTCTATCAAGAAAACCAAACTTTTTCATAGAACTACCACCGGTAACAAGAACTGCTTTTTCACCATCAAGTGAAGCAAGATACTCCAAAGAATTTTCACCAAACTGAATTTCTGGAGGTACTAAAAATGCATTCATAATTTTCATCTCCCTTTTAGACTTGTATTAACTTATTGAGACTTTGTTAATTATTTCACAAGTATTATACCATGTATTTTTAGTTTTGACAACCCCCAGAAAATAAGTTTAAATTTTGTGTAATAACTTATTTTTGATAATATTCTGAAAAATATTCACGTGATCCACTTATACAGATGATAAAATAATATTTTCTGCTGCATTAAAAAGTGATCATCATTTATTTCTTCTATCAATCCTATCCTGTAAAAACATCTTGCCGGATTTATAATCCTTTTCTGCATCTTCTTTCTCTTCTTCAGCATTTAGATCACTGATAACTTTATTTCTGCAGCTCGAACAGTATTCTCCAGAATCAATCTCCTTACCACAGCGCCGACATTGTAATTTAAAATCAATATCAAGCCCCTGAGAAGCAAGCCTGTCTTCTTTCATGAATTTAATAATCGTATCTCTGTCCACACCAGTACCTTCCACTACTTCTTCAATAGTTGAATTGGGATTATCCCAGAGAAATTTCTTTACAAGCTGAAATTTGTTTTCTTCTTCTTCACGGCAGGCAGGACATACTTTAGAACCAGAAGAAGCAAAAACCTTTCCACATTCTTTGCAGTTTATTAAGTTCATCATCATCACCTCAGAAATAGATTATTTTAATCAATTATACCATGTTAGAACTTTATTTCAAAATAATGAGTTATTTTAAAAGGATTTCATGATCTGTCAGCGAATATTGTACGAGAAAAGAGATTGGAGGTAATATTTATGATTAAAGTACTAATTTGTGATGATTCTGCCTTTATGCGGAAGATTTTTTCCGATACAATAGAAGCTGATCCTAAACTGACAGTTATTGATACATCTTATAATGGAAATGATGCACTGCGCAAGCTGGATCGCTATAATGTAGATGTTCTTATGTTAGATATTGAAATGCCTGAACTCAATGGAATTGAAACTCTGGAAATAGTTTCAGAAAAATATCCAGATTTACCGGTAATTATGGTAAGTGCACTTGATAACAGAGAGACAGTTTTTAGAGCCCTGGAAATGGGAGCTTTCGACTTTATACCTAAACCTTCAGGCTCAATATCACTCAATATTGACTCTATTAAAGAAGAACTTATTTTAAAGATTAAAGCAGCAGCAAAAGGCCAGACTCCTGCTCCAGAAATGAAAAAAGAAAAGAATAACCAATCTAAAGCTAAAGGAAATTTTCCGGTCATTGCTGTCGGATCATCTTCCGGTGGACCCAAAGCCCTGAACAAACTTTTTTCTGCCTTTCCAGAAAATTTTCCGGCTGCATTTGTTATTGTTCAGCATATGCCTGCCGGTTTTACTGAAACTCTGGCAGCAAGGCTGAATAGTATTTCAGGTCTCAAAATAAGTGAAGCAAAGGAAGGAGATAAACTGCAGCCGGGTACAGCACTTCTTGCACCAGGGGATTTTCACCTGAGAATTGATAATAAAGATAAGGTAGTATTAAGTAAGGAAGAAAGATATATGGGGGTAAGACCCTGTGTTGATTATATGATGGAAAGTACTGCAGAAATATATGGTAAGCGGCTAATAGGTGTTGTCCTTACAGGTATGGGTAGAGATGGTGCCCGCGGTATGAAAAAAATAGTTGATAATGGCGGCTATGGTATAATAGAGTCAAAAGAAACTGCTCTGGTTTACGGTATGCCGGGAGCAGTTGCAAAAATTGGCGGCTACCATGAAATAAAACCTTTATATGAAATCGGATCAAGAATAATAAATATGGTGGAGGGGAAGTAATAAATGGCAGTAAGTTTTGAAGAATTTAAAAACCAGGCAAAAAGGATTTTAGATATAGATTTAGACGGCTATAAACTGGACAGAGTGGAAAGACGGACTAAAAGTCTGATGCGCAGGCATGATGTGAAAGATTTTGATGAATGCCTTAATCTGCTCAAACTTGACACTGAATTTAAAGATGCATATTTAAACCACTTTACTATCAATACCTCTGAATTTTTTCGCAATCCCGAGAACTTCGATTTTTTGAAAAATGATATTTTCCCAAAAATGTTTGCAGAAAAAAGAAAAATTAAAATTTGGAGTGCTCCCTGTTCCAATGGATCAGAACCATACACACTGGCAATTATTTTAAATGAACTAAATATTGATCCGGCTCGCTATGAAATTCTGGCATCTGACCTGGATAGGTCAATTCTGGAAAAGGCCAAAAAAGGAGAGTTCAGAGAAAATTCTCTTAAAAATGTCTCTGACAGATATCTCAAAAAATACTTTACAGCAATTGATAGAAAAACCAGTGCTTACAAACTGAATTCAGATATAAGAAGGCAGGTCAAGTTTGAACAGAAGGACCTAATAAATGCTCCCTACAGAGGAAGCTGGGATCTAATATTAAGCCGCAACTTTTTTATTTATCTCACCAGAGATATGAAGGATTATCTGATAAACAAATTTACAAATGTGTTAAATACAGGCGGCTATTTCTTTCTTGGAAATACTGAATACATCTTCTCACCTGATAAATATGGTCTGGAAAAAATCTTCCAGTCTTTTTACAAATATCACGGCTGAATAGCAGTGAATATAATCTATTAATTTAGTCGCCCTTTTTGATGGGCGATTAAATTAATATGCTCTCATATTTTCTCTTAAATAATCATATATTTTACGAGCTGTTTTACCACTGATTCCCTCCACTTTTTTAAGCTGCCATATCTTAGCTTCTCTAATCTCTGCCAGAGAACCAAAATGCTGTAGAAGTGCATTTCTTCTGGTTGGTCCCACTCCCGGTATTTCATCAAGCATAGAATGAGTCAACCTGCGTGAGCGGAGTTTGCGGTGATAACTGACAGCAAAGCGGTGGGCCTCATCTCTTACCCGCTGCAGAAGCTGCAGTGTTGGAGTATGGTGAGGAAGTGTAATTGGCTCTCTTTCTCCCGGCTTAAAAATCTCTTCTTCTTTTTTGGCAAGACCAATTATCGGCAAATCTTCTATTCCCAGCAGCTGCAGAATTTCATAAGCTGCACTGAGCTGACCTTTCCCTCCATCAATAAGGATTAGATCCGGCAGCTCCCTATCCTCCCTCAGCAGTCTGGCATAGCGCCTTTCTACTACCTCTTTCATGCTGGAAAAATCATCAGGACCTTCAACTGTTTTTATCTTAAATCTCCTGTAATCCTGTTTTGAAGGCCTTCCATTTTTAAATACAACCATTGAAGCAACAGAATCAGTTCCCTGAATATTCGATATATCAAATCCTTCAATGTAATGGGGGGGATTTTTCATTTCTAAAATTTCTCCCAGCTTTTCCACTGCACCTGAAGTTCGTTCTTTTTCATATTTACTGCGAATCTCCTCTTTTTTGAGATTCTGGAAGGCATTTCTTTCTGCCATATCCAGCATCTTTTTTTTATCACCTTTTTGCGGATACTGAATACTAACTTTTTTACCCTTTATATCAGCCAGCCTCTCAGACAGCAGCTTTTCATAATTTATTTTGGTGTTTAGCAGTAGTTCATCAGGAATTCCTGCAGCCTGCTCATAATACTGCTGCAAAAAAGATGCCATCATCTCAGCTTCTGCCTCTTCATCTGTACCCTGAAGGATAAAATATTCCTGCCCGATAAGGCGGCCGTTTCTCACAAGTAAAAGCTGAGCACAGGCATTATCCTTCTCACCCTGTACAAGTGCAACTACATCCTGATCAATATTTTTATCAGTCATAACTTTCTGGCTTTCACTCAGCTTTTTGAAGGCCTTAAGAGCATCACGAAAGCGGGCTGCCTTTTCGTAATTCCTCACTTCAGCAGCATTTCTCATCATCTTTTCAACCTGGGTGCGGAGTTCTTTCTGACGCCCGGATAAAAACAGGCAGACATGATCTATCAGCTCATGATAATCCTCCTTACTAACCTCACCTATACACGGCCCCAGACACTTATCAATATGATAGTTTAAACAGGGCCTATCTTCCGGCTCATCAGCCTTCAGCTCCTTTTTGCAGCTTCTCAGCTTAAAAATATCTTTTATAACATCAAGAGTCTTGTAAATAGCATCTACATCGGCAAATGGCCCAAAATATTCTGCCCCATCATTTTTTACAATTCTCGTCTTAAATACCCTGGGAAAATCAACATTTTTTGTAACTTTTATATATGGATAAGTTTTATCATCTTTTAAACGGATATTAAATTTTGGCTGATGTTTTTTTATAAGGTTTGCTTCAAGAATATATGCTTCCACTTCAGTATCTGTCATTATATAATCAAAATCATATATATATTTAACCAGCATTCTGGTCTTATATGTCTGATCATTTTTGCGAAAATATGACCTGACTCTGCTGCGCAGAGACTTAGCCTTTCCAACATAAATAATCATACCAGTTTCATCTTTCATAAGATAGACACCCGGCTGACGCGGGAGCTCCCTCAGCTGTGCTTCAATATGTCCTTTTTTCTCTATCATTAATCATCAACACCTCTTTAGTACCAGGTACAAAATCTATCATACGTACCGGGTACAAGTGAATATTTTAACTATCTCTGTATGTACCGGGTACATTTGAGCTTTTTTGTACCCGGTACCCACAGTTAAATATCAATCTCTTCTTTTATCTCTTTATCAAGCTCTTTATTTACAGTAGTTGACTCAACATATTTTTTATATAAATTTCGATTATTATTAAAATAAGATAATATATAATTAACATTAACTAAATTATTTGATTTTTGTCCAAGATAAATTTTATAACTGCTTTTACTGTATTTTTCAGGATTACTAACAATTGAAGCCTCTACTGGATTCAAATGAATATAACGATTAACACCAAGATTATAATAATCATCCTCAATAATTTTTGACCGATACCTGCCCTGAAATACATGTCCCACAAAATCATATTTACAATTAAAATATTTAGCATATAAGAGATTGATTTGATGCATAATTCTCCAAATTTCAACTTTTTCCGTCTGAATTTGTAAATGGACATGATTCGACATTAAACAATAAGCTAATATAGAAAAGTCTAGTTTTTCCTTAGTTCTTTTAATTACATTTAGATAAGTATTATAATCATCATTGTCCAAAAACAATTTCTTTTTCCGATTGCCCCTACTTACAATGTGATAAAGGGCTCCTGGATACCAAACACGTTCACTTCTAGCCATTATCAAATCCACCCTCCATTATGATAATTTGATAATATTATAACATAATTACCATATAATGGAAAGTTTTAAATTTATTTAGTTTGTTATTTTTTTCATTTGTACCCGGTACAAATGAGGGTTTTGGGTACCGGGTACTTATATACTAAAGTACTCTTTGTAAAAATTTACCTGTATATGAATCTTCAATTTTAGCTACTTCTTCTGGTGTTCCTACTGCAACTACCTGACCACCTTTTTCTCCACCTTCTGGCCCAAGATCTATCAAATAATCTGCTGATTTTATTACATCCAGATTGTGTTCTATAACAATAACTGTGTTCCCATTTTCGCGCAGCCGGTGCAGAACTTTAAGTAGTTTTTTAATATCATCAAAGTGAAGGCCTGTTGTTGGTTCGTCGAGAAGATAGAGTGTATCACCTGTACTGATCTTTCCCAGCTCTTTAGCTATTTTTATCCGTTGTGCTTCTCCACCTGATAATGTTGTTGCCGGCTGGCCCAATCTTATATATCCAAGTCCTACATCATAAAGAGTCTGCAGTCGGCGTCTGATAGGTTCTATATTTTCAAAAAATTCTACTGCTTCTTCTACATTCATATCAAGCACATCGGCAATTGTTTTGCCTTTATATTTTATCTCCAGTGTTTCACGATTATATCGTTTCCCTCCACATACTTCACATGGAACATAAACATCTGGCAGAAAGTGCATCTCAATCTCTTCTATCCCCTGCCCTTTACATGCTTCACATCGTCCACCCTTAACATTAAAGCTGAAGCGGCCAATTTTGTAACCTCTCTGCTTTGCCTCAGGTGTACTTGCAAAGACATCACGAATATAATTGAACACCTTTGTATAAGTAACAGGATTAGAACGCGGAGTTCTACCAATAGGAGACTGGTCAATATCTATCACTTTATCAATTTTTTCCTTACCTTTAATAGAATCATGTTTGCCAGGGTGAAGGGTAGAGTCATAAATCTCTCTCATCATCTGCCTTTTTAAAGTATTGTTGATAAGAGTACTTTTTCCCGAACCTGAAACTCCTGTCACACATGTAAAAGTACCCAGAGGAATATCTACATCTATATTTTTTAAATTATGCTGCCTTGCTCCCATTATTGTCAGCCAATCACCATTGGGGCTATAGCGTTCTTCCGGTACAGGTATAACTTTTTTGCGGGAAAGATACTGACCTGTTAGAGATCGCTCTTCTGCCAGGATATCATCCAGTGAACCTTCGGCCACAATTTCTCCCCCATGTTTACCTGCTCCAGGACCCATATCTATAATATAATCAGCCGCTCTGATAGTTTCCTCATCATGTTCTACAACAATTACTGTATTACCCAAATCTCTAATATGCTCAAGAGTATCAATCAGACGATTGTTATCCCGCTGATGAAGCCCTATACTCGGTTCATCCAGTATATATAATACTCCCATCAAACCAGAACCAATCTGTGTTGCCAGCCTGATTCGCTGTGCTTCTCCTCCAGATAATGTTCCTGCCGAGCGATCAAGGCTCAAATATTCGAGTCCAACATCAAGTAAAAAACGGAGCCTCTGTTTGATCTCTTTTAAAATTTCCCCAGCTATTTTTTTCCGCCGTTCATCCAGCTCAATTTCCTGCAAAAAATCATATGCTTCTTCTATTGTAAATGAACTGAAATCTGCAATAGAAATACCACCGACAGTTACTGCCAGCACCTCAGGTTTTAACCGCTGTCCATGGCAAATATGACATGGAATTTCATTCATATATCTTTCCATCCGTCTATGAGTTCCAGGACTGTCCGATTTTTCCATCCTCTCTTTTAAATAACCTGTTATTCCCTTAAAACGTGTCGTATGATCTCTGGTTCGTCCATAGCGATTTGTATAAGGGAAAGTTATTTTTTTATCATCACCATAAAGAAGCTTTTCCAAAATTTCTTCATCCAAATTCTTGATTTTTGTTTTTAAGCTGAAATTATATTCATCTGCCATAGCCTCAAGTAAAGCCGGATAATAGCGGCTAGAAGAACTTTTCCAGGGAATAATTCCTCCCTCATCAATCGATTTATCGTATTCTAAAATAAGATCTGGATCAAATTCTTTTTTAACTCCCAACCCACCACAGTTTTCACATGCACCATAGGGTGAATTAAAAGAAAACATACGAGGTGACATCTCTTCTAAACTAATATTATGCTCAGGACAGGCAAATTTTTCACTGTAGGTTGTTGTTTCTCCGTCAATTTCTTCAACCATCACCAATCCATCAGCATATTCAAGTGCTGTCTCCAGCGAATCGGCCAATCTCTCTCTAATTCCACTTTTAATAACAAGTCTGTCTACAATAACCTCTATATCATGTTTGAAATTTTTATCAAGTTTTTCTGCTTCTTCCAGCAGAACAGTTTCTCCATCAACTCTTGCTCTGACAAAACCATCTCTCTGTGCCTGCATAAAAGTTCGCTCATATTCTCCCTTGCGGCCGCGTACAATTGGGGCCAGCACCTGAATCTTAGTTCTTTCTGGAAGCTCAAGCACCTGATCGACAATTTCATCAACTGTCTGTGATTTTATCTCCCTGCCGCAGATCGGGCAGTGAGGAGTTCCGGCTCTTGCATAAAGCAGACGCAGATAATCGTGTATCTCTGTTACAGTTCCCACTGTTGAGCGGGGATTTTTGCTTGTTGTCTTCTGATCAATAGAAATTGCAGGTGAAAGTCCCTCAATATACTCAACTTTCGGTTTTTCCATCTGGCCTAAAAACTGTCTTGCATAGGCAGATAGTGATTCAACATATCGCCTCTGACCCTCAGCATATATTGTGTCAAAAGCAAGTGATGATTTTCCCGAGCCACTCAGCCCTGTTATAACTATCAATTTATCACGCGGTATATCCAGATCTATTTTCTTAAGATTATGCTCTTCAGCACCTTTTACAATTAAACGGTCTAATCCCATCTTAAAATTTACACCTCTTTTTATTTGATATGTACCAGGTACAAATATATTGATATGTACCGGGTACAAGTGAAATTTTGAACTTGTACCCGGTACTATTTGCAGTTTTTGTACCCGGTACCATTATAGTTTTGCTTCAATTTCCTCTATTTCATCTCTTATCTGAGCAGCTATTTCGAATTCCAAATTATCGGAAGCTTCTTCCATCTCCATTTCCAGATCAAATATAAGCTGCATCAGCTCTTTTCTGCCCATATTATCAAGGTTAAGCCTGTTTTCCTCTGTATCATTATCTTCATCAGTTTTATCATAATACTTTGCCCTATCCTCAGAAACAACCATTTCCACCGGCCTCAGCACATCTCTTACCGGCTTAATAATTGTTTTAGGAGTAATATTATTTTCCTCATTATGTTTTATCTGAATTTCTCTTCTTCTATTTGTTTCATCAATAGCGTTTTTCATAGAATCTGTTATTTTATCCGCATACATGACAACCTTACCTTCAACATTTCTGGCAGCACGTCCTATTGTCTGTATCAGTGCACGCTCAGAACGCAGAAAACCTTCCTTATCTGCATCCAGAATTGCAACGCGGGAAACTTCAGGCAAATCAAGTCCCTCACGCAGGAGGTTGATTCCCACCAGTACATCAAATTCTCCAAGTCTGAGGTCACGAATAATTTCAGACCTCTCTATTGTATCAATATCAGAATGCAGGTATCTAACTCGAATACCAGCCTCTGCCAGATATTCGGTCAGATCTTCTGACATTCTTTTGGTAAGAGTGGTTACAAGCACCCTCTCATTATCTTTCACTACCTGCTGGATTTCTCCCAGCAGATCATCAATCTGTCCTTTGGTCGGCCTTACATCTATTTTCGGATCAACAAGTCCTGTCGGACGAATTATCTGTTCCACTACCTGCTGACTGTGTTTTTCTTCATATGGCCCAGGAGTAGCAGAAACATAAACTGCCTGTGGGACAATCTTTTCAAATTCTTTAAAATTAAGCGGCCTGTTGTCCAGTGCAGAAGGAAGACGAAATCCATATTCAACCAGTTTTTCCTTTCTGGATCTATCTCCTGCAAACATACCACCTATTTGTGGAATTGTCATATGAGATTCATCAATAATCACCATAAAATCATCCGGAAAATAATCGATCAGAGTATTTGGTCTTGAACCCTTTTCTCTGCCGGCCAGATGACGTGCATAGTTTTCTATCCCGGAACAAAAACCCATCTGTTCCAACATTTCCAGATCATATCTTGTCCTCTGTTCAAGACGCTGTGCCTCTACAAGGCGGTTTTCACTTCTCAGCTCTTCCAGTCTTTCTTCCAGTTCATCCCAAATTTTCTGTACAGCACGCTGCACTTTATCTTCAGGTGTAACAAAATGGCTGGCTGGAAATATTGTTATTTCATCAAGCTCAGCTTCAACTTCACCTGTCACCGTATTAATTCTAACCAGCCTATCTATCTCATCTCCAAAAAGCTCAACTCTAACAGCAATATCTCTATAGGCGGGAAAAATATCTATTACATCTCCTTTGACACGAAAATGTCCCCTGGATGTATCCATATCATTACGGCTGTACTGCATAAAAGTTAAACTTCTCGTTATCTCTTTTCTGTCCATTATCTTACCTACCTCTAAATGAGAAGAAAGATCCAGATAATCTTCAGGTGAACCAAGACCATAAATACAGGAAACACTTGCTACAATTAAAACATCTCTTCTTTCAAAAAGTGATGTTGTAGCTGAAAGCCTTAATTTCTCCACCTCTTCATTTATCGATGCATCTTTCTCAATATAGGTATCTGTCTGTGGTACATAAGCTTCCGGCTGATAATAATCATAATAACTTACAAAATATTCGACTGCATTTTCCGGAAAAAATTCCTTAAACTCACTTGTAAGCTGTGCAGCCAGTGTTTTATTATGGGCAATAACCAGTGTCGGCTTATTAACTTTTTCCACCAGTGCTGCCATTGTATATGTTTTTCCGGTACCGGTTGCACCAAGCAGTGTCTGATGCCGATATCCTTTATTAATGCCCTGAGCTAATTTTTTAATTGCTTCAGGCTGATCTCCTTCTGGCTTAAAAGGGGCTTCAAGTACAAACTTTCCTTCTTTCAAATTATCTCCCCCTCTGTAAAATATAGTTTACATAGTTTTATTGCAGAATAAACACATAGTTATCAAATTTAATTTACCAATTTACAGCTAAAAATTTCAAATAATTAACTGTTTTGAAAAATTGAGCCGAAATCTATAAGTGAATGTATGTTTACCTCTGATGTCTAATCTATTATAACAATAATGATTACTAATTTAAAGTTAAATCAATACAATTTAATAAATATATTTAAAAACATTATCAATTTACTCAGCTTTATAATAAATTACACTGCAGATACACAATAATTAGACTTTTTTTCTTATATTAGATTTCAACAAAATTAGGATACAACTAATTAGCTCAAAATTAGCTGTACCCTTTAAGAATGTTTTTATTATATTATTAATTTTACTGTATTATTAATTTATTCCTTTTATTTATCCTCTTATATATACCGTATATATAACCTTGGCTCAATATTCACAACATCCGCTATATCTTTTTCTACACATCGGTAATAATCTCTATCTGTTATGAATTATTTCTACACTTTATTCTATGCTTTATATTTTACTTTATTCTATATATCTAACTTATGCTTTAGATTCCATTCTGCTCTTCATGTTTTACATGATTTATATAAATTTATATAGTCTGTATTTTACTCTTTATTTTTCAGTTTGTTTTTTATCTCTCGACCTGTTGGAGTAACAGCCAGACCACCTTTGGCAGTTTCTCTCAATGTACTGGGCATCTGATTCCCCACATCTGTCATTGCCAGTACTACTTCATCTGGTGGAATAACACTTTTTATTCCCGAAAGTGCCATCGAAGCAGCTGTAAGTGCATGAGAAGCCGCAAAACCATTTCTCTTTACACAGGGAACTTCAACAAGTCCGGCCACAGGATCACAAACAAGTCCCAGCAGATTTTTAAGTGCAAGTGCAAAAGCATTAACAGCCATCTCCGGACTGCCTCCCATCAGTTCTACTGCTGCACCGGCAGCCATTGCAGAACCAACACCACATTCTGCCTGACAACCACCTGCCGCACCGGCAAGTGTAGCTTTATGAGAAACAACATCACCCAATCCAGCTGCTGTAAAAAGTCCTTTTACCATATCTTCATCACTCAAATTTAATTTTTCTCCAACAGAAACAACTACAGCTGGAACTATCCCACTGGCACCTGCAGTTGGCCCTGCCACTATTTTACCCATACCGGCATTAACTTCTGCTACAGCAAGTGCATCAGTTATTGCTGCCATAAAAAGCATTTCCGGTTTATCCGTACTATATTCTGCCATCTTCAGTGCTTCTTCACCAACAAGACCGCCTGAAGATTTAATCTTATTATTTCTGCCTTTTTCTATCGCATCTTTCATCACGACAAGGCTTTCTTTCATCTTTGATAAAACTTTTTCTCTGGGAAGCTCACTTTCTTCCACTTCCACCTGAATCACTACTTCTGAAATGGAAACATTATTTTCCTCTGCCAGTTTAAGCAGTTCATCAATTGTTGAATACTGCATTATCTCACCTTCCAATACTAATTTTAAAATACCGGCATAATTTACAGTGCCGGCAGATATCTAACCTGAAGCACATTCTCCATTTTTTCAAGGCTTGTAATAACATCCCTGGCCGGAACCTGGTCAAGTTCTATAATACAGGATCCTATATCCCCTTTTTTATTTCGATATACCTGCATAAAAGCTATATTAATATTATGATAGCCAAGGGTTGATGTTATTTTTCCTACCTCTCCCGGTCTATCCTGGTGCATAACCCAGAGTGTAGGCATTCTGCCTGTAAGATTAACATTATTTTGATTTATTTTCGTAATTACAATCTTACCTCCACCAATAGAAGAACCGGTAATACTGAGATTCTTATTGCCTGAAAAAAGCTCCAGCATTAATGTATTCGGATGAACATCATGCAGGTTAACTTCCTTAAATTTAAAGTCCATCCCCTCTTCTTCAGCAATTTTAAAGGATGTACGTATCCTTTCATCATCGGGCAGGAATCCCAGCAGTCCACCAATAACCGCTCTGTCAGTTCCATGACCACCGGCAGTATTGGCAAATGAACCGTGAAGATTAATAACAACTTTTTCTATTCTTTCAGCAAACAGCAGCCGGGCCATCCTTCCCAGTTTAGCAGCACCTGCTGTATGTGAACTTGATGGACCGATCATAATCGGTCCCATTACTTCAAAAATACTCATTTTTCCCCTCCATTATCAAAATACTTGTGGGACTAAATTACTATTCTATTATATTTTATGGTAAGTATCATATTTTACTTGATGTTATCATATTTATTGTAACTACTCTTAATACAAAAATTATTATTCTATTCTCCGGCCGCCTTTTTAAGCTGTACCTCATCTGTGATTATAAATGATCTCATCATATCTACAGCCTCATCCAGCTGGTTGTCTTCTCCATCCTGAGCAGCTTCTGTGTCCAGTTCAATCTCTATATCAGGTTCTATTCCCTTTTCATGTATATAATTTCCATCAGGAGTATAATATCTAGCTGTTGTAATACTTACTGCAGATCCATCTGCCAGAGGAACCACTGACTGTACTACACCTTTACCAAAAGTTGTAGTTCCCATCAGTTTACCTCTTCCATAGTCTTTGATAGCTCCGGCAACTATTTCGGAAGCACTTGCAGAACCCCTGTTGATAAGAACTATAACAGGAATTTCAGTATCTGCCTCAAACTTTTTGTTTACATTTAAAACTCTTTCTATATTACCCCTCTGCCTTACAGAAACGACCTGTCCTTCAGAAATAAAGCTGCTTGCTACATTAACAGCCTCACTGAGAAGTCCACCCGGGTTATTTCGCAAATCAAGTATAATCCCTTCAGCACCCTGATCCTTTAACTTATTCAGTTCTATTTCAACATCAGTACCTACATTCTCTATAAACTGGGCCAGACTTATATAGCCAATATTCTCGGTCTTCATCTCACTTTCAACATATGGAACTTCAATATCCTCCCTGGTAATCTTTATCTCAAGCTCCTGATCCACATCTGATCTCTCAACTGTCAGCACAACATCTGTTCCCGGTTCGCCGCGCATCAGATCAACAGCTTTTGTCTGAGAGATATCTGCAGTCTTTAGCCCATCAATTGCAGTTATGATATCTCCTGCCCGTAGTCCGGCCCTCTCACCCGGAGTACTTTTAATAGGGGAAACCACAGTCAGCTTATTATCCCTGGTTGTAATTACAATACCAATCCCACCATAATGTCCTTCATACTCTGTCTGCATTTCTTCATACTCGTCAGCATCCATATAGTAGGAAAAGCGGTCAACTTTGTTCAGCATTCCATCTATCGCACCTTCAAGAAGTGTATCAAGTTCTACATCTTCTACATAATAGTTTTTTATAAGAAAAATTATATCCTGAAAGGCATTTGTCTTATTATAATCATCTGTATCCTGTGCAATTCCGGTTATAACTGTGGTAAAAATCAAAAAAATGGCCAGCAACATTACTAAAATTTTCTTCTTCATACTCTTCACCTGCTTTCAAATTTTGTCTTACCTGTATAATAAATTTTCTGGTCTATTCTGGTCTATTTTAATCTATTTTAATCTATTTAAAATAATTATAATCATATCTCTGCTTTTTTACTGTAATAAATATTACCAAATCTCTTAAAATAAATATAGTCCAGATCTTTCCCCTGCAAATGTCAGAACAGTGTCAGAAACAGGAAGATCAGACATGTGCAATATCTGCAAAACCTTCACCAAGAACTTCATTCACATTATTAATTGCTACAAATGCTTCCGGATCCACCTCTGCCACAACTGATTTTAATTCTGTCAATTCAGAACGGGATATTATACAGAGCAGCACCTCTTTTTTTTCATCTGTATAACCACCCCTTCCTTCAAACCTTGTTACACCACGATTCAGCTCATTAACTATTCTTTTGTTTATCTGATCAGCTTTATTAGATATTATAAGTGCACTTTTTTTGATATTTAAACCTTCCTGAATAATATCTATTGTCTTAGAACTGATAAATATGGTTATCGCCGCATAAAGTGCAGCTTCCAAATTGAAAAAAATTCCGGCCAGTGTGACAACAAAGCCATCAGCTAAAAGAAGCCCCTGTCCAACACTGATACCTGTATAATAATTTATCAGCGCCGCAATCATATCTGTCCCACCTGTTGTTCCTCTCGATCTAAAAACAAGACCAAGTCCAATACCTCCAAGTACACCACCATAGATTGAGGCAAGCAGCAGATCATTTGTAAGAGATATCATATGCGGCTGCAGCAGATCTGTAAATATCGATAATATCACAATTCCATAAATAGTTCTCAATCCAAAAGACATTCCCATTATTTTGACACCTGCTAAAAAAATTGGAACATTAAATATCAGCATCATAATTCCAATTGGAAATCCTGTTAAATAAAAAATAACGGTAGATAATCCACTTACCCCACCTGCCGCAATCTTATTTGGAACCAGAAAAACTGTTAAAGCCAGTGCCATCAAAAATGAACCGACCGTAATTCCTATGTACTCAAGTATAATCCTTTTTTTCATAAAACTAATACACCTCCGAACAGCAAAACTAGCTTTTGCTGCCTAAAAATCTCTCTTTTAAAACAAGAAATATAAATCTTGGCAGAGCAAGCATCCTTCCAAATCTGGATGGATCCTGAAGCAGCCGGTAAAACCACTCCAGCCCCGCCTTCTGCATCCACAGTGGAGCTCTGTTAACCTCACCAGCAATCACATCAAAACTTCCGCCAACTGTCATAGCTGCCCCAATAGTCAAGTTTTCTATATTTTTATCTATAAATCTCTCCTGAAGCGGTACTCCCATACCCACCAGAAGTAGATCAACTTTTTTTTCATTAATTTCAGAAATAACCTTTTCCTGCAGCTCTCTATCCAAATATCCGTGGTGATAACCAGCTATATTAAGCTTCGGATAATTCTGTTTCAGCTTTACTACAGCTTTATCAACAACTCCCGGTCTGCTTCCCAAAAAATAAAAGCTGTATTCCTTTTCTGCGAATTCTTCAATCAATCTGGTCAGAAGATCAAAACCTGCCACCCTTTCGATAAGTGGAGTCCCCATTATTTTAGCTGCCAGAACCACACCTGCACCATCCGGTGTGCTCAAATAGGCAGAATTTAAAATAGATGCCAGTTTTTCATCTTCCACTGACATAGCTATCATTTCTGAATTAGGGGTAACAATCAGACGGGATC